>WTJP01000167.1 GCA_011526275.1 Candidatus Arcticimaribacter sp.
TAGACGATACATTCGATTCCCATAAGCGCACAAACTGTTGCAGTAGCTACACCGTGTTGCCCTGCGCCCGTTTCGGCGATAATGCGGTTTTTGCCTAAACGTTTTGCCAAAAGAATTTGTCCAATGGTATTGTTGACCTTGTGCGCACCAGTGTGACAAAGGTCCTCGCGCTTGAGGTAGATTTTGGTATTGTACCGTTCCGATAAACGCTTGGCAAAGTACAAGGGCGTAGGACGACCTACATAGGCTTTGAGCAGTTCATCGAATTCTTTTTTGAAGCTGGGTTCTGCGGTAATCTTTAAATAGTTTTCGCGTAATTCAGCGACATTGGGGTACAACATTTCAGGAATAAAAGCGCCACCAAAGTCGCCGTAATATCCTTTTTCATCTACATTATAGTTCATAGAGTTCTTTTTTAAACCGGCTCAAAGTAGCAATGTCCTTCTGCGCCGGAGAAGTTTCAAATTTACTATTTACATCAATAGCATAAAGGGCTAAATCAGTTTTTAATAATTGCTTAATTTTTTCGACATCTGTTGGGCCAATTCCTCCGCTCAAAAAGAAAGGTTTTTGGTTGGGATAGTCGTTGAGAATCGTCCAATCAAAGCCATAGCCATTCCCGCCTGGCAAGGCACCTTTGGTGTCAAAAAGGAAATAATCTACTGCTTTTTCATAAGGAGCGAGCAGGCTAAAATCAAAATGGTCTTTGATGGAGAAAGCTTTGATTACTTCCACTTTGAATTGTTGCACCATAGCGCAGTAAGCCGCTGTCTCTTTTCCGTGAAGTTGAACCGCCTGCAGTTGATGTTTTTCCACACAACTTTGAATATAGTCTAAAGATGCATCGACAAAAACCCCCGTTTTTTTAATTGAAGCGGGAAGTGATGGGGTAGTGTCACTGACATAACGGCTGGAGGGTGCCCAAAAGATAAAGCCCATATAGTCGGGTTTCAGCTCACTTAAAGCTGTAATGTTCTCCGCCTCGCGCATGCCACACACTTTTAATTTCATGCTTCAAGGGTTTGAATGAAGGCTTGTGCTGCTGCCCCAGGATCATCCGTTCTCATAAAATTTTCTCCTACCAAAAAGCCTTGGTAACCGTATTGCTTTAAGTCTTGAATCGCTTCTACTTGGCTGATGCCACTTTCTGAAACCTTGACAAAGTCCGCAGGAATTTGCGCAGCTAAATCGCGACTCGTATCCAAAGAAACCTCAAAGGTTTTAAGGTTGCGGTTGTTTACTCCGAGTAAATCCAAGGAAGGCATGATTGATTTCTCCAATTCAGCTTGATTGTGGACTTCCAGTAAAACGTCGAGTTCCAATTGTTTTGCTGCTTTGGAGAGTTGTTCAATTTCATTGCGCGTCAGCACGGCAGCGATTAAGAGGATCACATCGGCACCGTGTGCTTTGGCTTCGATCAACTGATATTCATCGACAATAAACTCCTTGCGTAACAAGGGGAAAGAAGTAACTGCTCGAGCGAGGTTGAGGTCTTCTAAAGCCCCACCAAAATATTTCCCATCGGTTAGTACCGACATCCCACAGACTCCTGCCTTTTCATATCCTTGTGCTACATCGGTTACCGAAAGCGAACTGTTGATGTTTTGTTTGGAAGGGGAACGTCTTTTGTGTTCAGCGATAATTCCTGAAGCACTTGCGCGTAAACGTTTGGCCAATGAGTTTGCTGGTCGGTCGAAGAGGGGTGAAGCTTCCCAATAGGAAGTAGGAAAGAGGCTTTTGCGGTGGGCTACTTCTATTTTTTTATCGGCAACAATGCGGTCTAAAATACTCATGCTTTACTCAAGTTTTGAAGTTGTTTCAATGCCTCCAGTGCTTTCCCTGAAGCGAGTGATTCCTTTGCTTTTTCAAATCCTTCAATGGGCGAAAGTTGCAAGGCTGTAGCAATGGCCATACCCGCATTGGCACACACCACCTGTTCCTGTGCCTGTGTTCCTTTGTTTTGAATCACATTCATAAAGATTTTTGCAGAAGAATCTACCGAATCTCCACCTGCAATTTCCGCTGCTTGTAAGGGTAAAACCCCAAAGTCTTGTGGGCTAAGAACACGCTCGCTATTTTGACTAAAGGCTTTGGTCGCTCCGGTTAACGAAATTTCGTCATAGCCGTCAAGAGCGTAGAGCACCGTAAAGTTGATGTCGGTTTTTTGGAATAAGTAGTGGTAGAGACGCGCGAGTTCCAGATTGAATACTCCGGTCAATTGATTTTTTGGGAAGGCGGGGTTAACCAAGGGCCCTAGCATGTTGAAAAAAGTCTTAACCCCTAAATCACGTCGCACAGGAGCGACATTTTTCATGGCTGGGTGAAAGAGGGGCGCATGTAAAATACAAATCCCAGCTTGATCCACACAGCGTT
>WTJP01000068.1:0-5948 GCA_011526275.1 Candidatus Arcticimaribacter sp.
CATGAGCAGCACTCACCCAGTGAATGGTGCCTTTTACTTTTCGCATACTTGCTTCCGTACCCGATCCACTTTTACTGTCTTCATCATAAGTACAATAAATAGTAGTGATGTTTCCATCAGCATCCTTTTCGACGGAGGTGCCCTTGATGATGTATGCGTTCTTTAGACGAACTTCTTTTCCAAGTGTAAGTCTGAAATATTTACGATTGGCTTCTTCTTTAAAGTCTTCTCTTTCAATATAAAGCTCTTTCGAGAAAGGGATATTTCTTGAGCCTTGTGATTCATCCTCTGGATTATTGATGGCTTCTAGCACCTCTTCTTTTCCTTCAGGATAGTTTGTAATAATCAATCTAACAGGGTTGACCACAGCCATTATACGGGTTGCGGTTTTGTTGAGTTCTTCGCGAACACAAAACTCTAGTAAGGAAACATCTATAACATTCTCTCGCTTGGATATTCCTGCGGTATTGACAAAATTAATAAGAGCATTGGGTGGATATCCTCTTCTTCGCATACCTGAAATAGTAGGCATTCTAGGATCATCCCAGTCACTAACTATTTTATTTTCAATTAATTGTGCTAATTTTCGCTTAGAAGTAACTGTATAGGAGAGGTTAAGACGGGCAAATTCTGTTTGATAGGGGCGAAGATCATTGGAAGGAGGAAGTTGATCTAGAAACCAATCGTATAAATCGCGGTGAGGTTTGAATTCGAGCGTACATAAACTGTGAGATACCCCTTCTATATAATCTGATTCACCATGCGTCCAATCGTACATAGGGTAAATACACCATGCGTCACCAGTGCGATGGTGGTGTTTAAAAAGGATACGGTACATAACAGGATCACGTAGAAGCATGTTTGGTGATGCCATGTCGATTTTCGCCCGAAGAACGTGTGCTCCTTCTGGATGTTTTCCAGCCTTCATCTCTTCAAACAAAGCAAGATTTTCTTCCACTGAACGATTGCGGAAAGGGCTATTGGTTCCAGCTTGTGTGGGTGTTCCTTTTTGGTTGGCGATGGTTTCAGAATCTTGGGAATCGATATAAGCTTTTCCTTCTTTGATCAAGTGAACTGCCCATTGGTAGAGTTGCTCAAAATAATCGGAAGCGTAACATTCGTTTTCCCATTGGAAACCTAACCAGGCTATATTTTCTTTTATCGCATCGACAAAGGCTTGGTTCTCCTTGACAGGATTGGTATCGTCGAAACGTAGATTGACAGGTGCATTGTATCGTTTCCCTAAATTGAAATTTAGCGCAATAGCTTTTAAGTGACCAACGTGAAGAAAACCGTTCGGTTCCGGGGGAAATCTAAATCTAATTTTATCAGGGGAAAATCCATTGGATAAATCATCCTCTATCATTTGCTCAATGAAGTGGAGGGAGGTTTTCTCTTCGGCCATACGATCGTTTTTTGCAAAGATATTAAAAGGGACTAGCGCAATATACTTTTCGAATCACTTTATATCTTTACGCGAAAATTAAAGCATGGGAATTATTCGTGTTCGCGACATTAGAATACACACCAACCACGGGTGTATGGAAGAAGAAGGAAAAATTGGGAGCGATTATATTGTACAGGTAGAACTCGCTACCGACTTGTGCAAATCAGCAAAAACCGATGATTTAAACGATACCGTTGATTATGTATCGATTCATGCGATTGCAAAAGAAGAAATGATGCAACGCTCAAAGTTGTTAGAAGTGGTTGTAGAGCGAATTATAGAGCGTATCATGGTAGAACACAGTAGTGTAGAAGAAGTCACCGTAGAAGTCGCTAAAATCAATCCTCCTATTGGAGGAGATGTAGGATATGTGAGTGTAGAACGAAAGCGAATTAGAGGTAAATAATCTGCAAGAAAAGTGTATTTTTGCTGCATGGCACCATGGCCGAGTGGCTAGGCAGAGCTCTGCAAAAGCTTGTACAGCGGTTCGAATCCGCTTGGTGCCTCTAAACCCTTCTTAACGAAGGGTTTTTTTAATCCATTTCAACAATGGTCCCGCCCATCACTTTTTTCTTGACTAGTTTGGTCGGTTTCCCATAGATACGGACGGTTCCACCAACGCTAACCGCAGCTTCCAAAAGTTCAGTTGCATGGATATAAGCAACCCCACCTGCAGTTACATTAGCCGTACTTTGCTCCGTAATTAAATTCTCTCCTTCACATATGCCTCCAGCAAGTATAGAAAGATCGTGTGAAGTTGCTTTTCCTTCGATATTCAAGGTAGCTCCAGATTTTACTCTGGACTCTATTTTTTCAGCCGTGATATGTAAGGTTTGTTTTGAACCCTCATGCGCTTTTAGTTGCATGCTTGTCGTAACTATTTCTGCTTTAGATTCCACAGTACTACCTTGATAGGTGTGAATAGCATCAAGCGCCTCAGTGAAATACAATTCAACATAAGTATTACTCGGATTGAGGATTTGATCTAAGCTATGGCGAATTTTTAAGACATCTTTCTTCAATGTGAAAACAACGGTTTCTACATTCTCTCCTGAGATGATCATTTTATTTTCATCGGAAGGAATCAACTTCACGTGAATTCCAGAGTAAACATTTACACCTAAAAAAGGGGAAATCTTAACCAGCTTATCTTTTTGAGCAGAAAGGGTGAAGAACGAAAGGCTGAGTAGGAAAAAAAATATTCTTTTCATGTGGAATGATTTCTTTTAAAGGTAATGTTAATTCTCGGGTTGAACAATGCTAAAATCGAGGTGGCGTTTGATGAGGTCGGCTTTTTCTACTTTAACCTGTAACAAATCACCTAATTGATAAATGGTGTTGGTGCGTTCCCCCACCAAACAATGTTGGCGTTCATCAAAGTAGTAATAATCCCCTGGGACATCTTTAATACGCACCATGCCTTCACATTTGTTCTCAATAATTTCTACATAAATTCCACGATCAGTCACACCTGAAATAACCCCTTCAAAAGTGGCACCAATGTGGTTTTCCATGAATTTAATTTGCATGAATTTGATGGAATCGCGTTCTGCTTTGGTCGCGATTTGTTCTTGTTGGGAGGAATGGGCAGCAGCTTCTTCCAACTGTTCTACCGATTTTACTTTTTCTTGTGATAAATGCTGCTGCAGTAAACGGTGTACCATCACATCAGGATAACGGCGAATGGGGGAAGTAAAATGGGCATAAAAATCAAAAGCTAAACCGTAATGTCCAATATTATTGGTGGTATACTCTGCCTTACTCATGCAGCGAATGGTCAAAGTATCAATCATATTTTGTTCCTGTTTCCCGTGAGAATCAGCCAAAAGTTGGTTAATCGATTGATTGATATTCTTCGTTTTTAGGTTGAATTTATAACCAAAGCCAGCCACCACCGTTTGTAGATTACTCAGTTTATCGGGATCGGGTTCATCGTGAACACGATAAACCATGGGGAGAGGATGTTCTTTTTTTCCAGCGAATCGAGCCACCTGTTTATTGGCTAAAAGCATGAACTCTTCGATGAGTTTATTGGCGTCTTTTGAGGTTTTAAAATATACACTATCTGGGGTATTATCTTCTTTTAAATTGAAATTAACTTCCACACGATCAAAAGAGATAGCCCCTTTTTTCATTCGGTCTGCTCGCAGGTTTTTAGCGATTTCATCAAGGGTAAGAATGGCGGTGAATAAGTCTTCTCCTACAGTATAACTTTCTCCACTTAAGGCGTGTTTTTCAGTTACGACAGGGGTTCTACTTTCGATGATATCTTGGGCTTCTTCATAAGCAAAACGATGGTCGGAATAAATGACTGTTCTTCCAAACCATTCTTTCTTTATGCGACCCTTACGGCTAATCTCAAAAACAGCAGAGAAGGTGTATTTCTCTTCCTGTGGACGAAGGGAACACACCCCGTTGGAAAGGACTTCCGGAAGCATGGGAACCACACGGTCAACCAAGTAAACAGAGGTTGCTCTTGCTAGTGCTTCTTCATCTAAAATACTTCCTGCTTGTACATAATGGGAAACATCGGCAATATGAATACCCACTTCAAATAGATCATCATTAAGTATTCTAAACGACAGGGCATCGTCAAAATCTTTGGCTGTTTTAGGATCAATGGTAAAAGTGAGCGCATCGCGAAAGTCGCGGCGTTTCTTTATTTCTTCAGGAAGAATGCGCTGATCTATAGCAGCTGCAGCCTCTTCAACAGCCTGTGGAAATTCATAAGGGAGACCGTAATCAGAGAGGATGGCGTGCATCTCGGTAGAGGTTTCCCCAGGAGGACCAAAGTTTTTTAATAAGGTACCAAAAGGAGACTCTGCGCGTTTCGGCCATTCATCGAATCGCACCAAAACCTTGTCTCCATCGTTGTATTCTGGCGTCAATTGTTTTTTATCGATAAAAAAATCGGTGTACATTTTTGCACCACGCATTAGCACAAAAGCATAGTTCTTCTCCACCTGAAGCGTACCGACAAACTCGGTTTTCTTACGCTCTAAAATGGAAGCAATCTCTCCTTCTAAAGCCCCGTTTTTCTTTCTTTTGTAGCAGTACACTTCGACTAAGTCTCCGTCGAATGCTGTGTTGAGTCCATTCCTTGGAATGCGTATATCTTGCTCTAAATCATCGCAAATGACAAAACCACGTCCAGAAGAGGTTACTTCTAAACGACCTTGATAATATTGTTTCTTATTTTCTGCAAGGGTGTATTTCCCTCGGCTAGGACTCTTCAATTGTTTACTCGCAACGTTTAAGTTCAAGAATTTGATGAGCTCATTGCGGCCACGGGTGTCGCGCAGTTCTAGTACAGCTGCAATTTGTTTGTAGTTGTATTCCTTTCCCGGGTTTTCACGAAAAAAAGAAAGCATCTTCTTTTCAATGTGTCGGTACTTGTTTTTGTTTCTTCCCATAGCGTGTACAAAACTACTTCTTTAAAAATTATCCCACTTAGCTTTTATTCACAACTATTAAATACTAAATAACTTTTCTTTTAAAATTTTAAAAAAACATGATGATTATGATTGGGTGTGAATAGCGGTATTACTTTTTCGTTTTGTTTTTTGAATTTATGTATTTATAAAATTACTAACCTTTTATCTCGACTTATTAAAATATCAACCCGCTCTATTACATTGATTTAGTAGACTTATTCACGCTTGTTCATTTCTTAAAAAAAGGAAAACTTTCTTGTGAATACCGAAGTATTAAGGTGGATAAACTTCACCAAAAAAGTCAATAAGTAGTGAAAGAAAGACAACAACTATTTTTGGATACAAGCGTGTTTTTTTTAGGTAGAAAAGAGATATGAAATGTCCTTTAGCTTTATTAGAACTTATCAACATTTTCTCCAATCGAAAGGGGTACTTATTCACCGACTTATTCCCTTTACCTACCTTTACAAAAAAATATCATCATGAAGTTTTCTATTGGAAACGACCACGCAGGTGTAGAATACAAAGAAGCAATTGTAGCTTATTTAGAAGCGCAAGGTCACCAAGTTTTTAATCACGGGACCGACTCCCCCGCCAGTGTAGATTATCCAGACTTCATCCACCCAGTTGCTGAAGATGTATCGGAAGCGAAAGTGGATTTAGGCATCATTATCTGTGGAAGTGGAAACGGAGCTGCCATGACGGCCAACAAACACCAAAAGGTGCGCGCCGCTTTGTGTTGGAACAAAGAAATTGTCGCTTTGGCTCGTGAACACAACAATGCCAATGTGTTGAGTTTACCTGCACGTTTTATTTCTATCCCGCAAGCCATCGCCATGGTGGATACTTATATCAATACTGCTTTTGAAGGAGGACGTCATCAGGGAAGAATTGATAAAATGCCCTGTATGTAATGCTTGTCTTTAAAACAAAAACCTTTGACGAGTTAAGTCTTCAAGAATTGTATGCAATTTTGGCGCTTCGCGCCGAGGTTTTTGTAGTCGAGCAAAATTGCCCTTATCAAGATGTCGATGGAAAAGACGAAAAAGGACTCCACCTGTTGGGAA
>WTJP01000068.1:6048-9871 GCA_011526275.1 Candidatus Arcticimaribacter sp.
TGATCGTTATAGTCTTCACGCATTGTCCCCATCCAGCGGTCCCAAAACAAGAAGTACAAGCCGTAATTCCCGTTGAATTTTTCATGGTGTTGGTTATGCGCTACTGAAGTGTTGACCCACTTTCCTATCCAAGTGGTGTGAAAGTTTTTTGGGAAAAGCTCGAAACCCAAATGCCCATAGGCATTGTAAACCGTCATAAAAATAAGGAAGGTCAATAAAGCCGAAATATGGAAGGGAAAAAGAAAGGCAATTAAAAACACGATTCCTGTTTCAACAACAGCTTCTAAAGGGTGAAATGCAAAGGCGGCCCAAGGCGAAGGATTGCGCGACAAGTGATGTACCAAGTGCACGTGGCGGTATATTTTTGGATGATGCATGGCGCGGTGCGCCCAATAAAAATAAGTGTCATGCAAGAAGATCATTGCAACAACACTTCCCCACCAGTAGCCCCATCCATACGCAGCAATATCGGTGTAGAGCTTGTTGTATTCCTTTAAGGGCGAGTAAAAAATGAGTAAGGCCGTTGCTACAAAAATGAGCAATGTTAAGATGGAATAACCAAACTCGCGCAAGTAGTCTTGGTTTTTTGGAAAGGAGGGCTGGATTTTTTTCTTCGCCCAACGCGACTTAAAGAGTACATAGAACAGCAAAAAGAACACCCCAGAAATTACCACATAACGCAAGACATTGGCTGTTAAAATGGCCAAGGTAAAATCAACAAGTCCTGCATCTTTCATGCGTTTAGTTTAAATTTCGCAACAGTTCTTCACATTCCAAAAGCAGGGTTTTTGTCTCCACTTCTTTACGTCCTTTAAAAATAAGCATTCCCATCCCTGAAAAAGCGAAGCTTTCTAGGTTTGCCCTAACAGCCTCCCGCATTTGACGTTTAATGCGGTTGCGGTCGTGCGCTTTATTAAAGCGTCGTTTTGCGACCGACACCCCCATGCGAAACGCATCTTTTTCTTCGGTTGTAATATAACGCAAAAGCAAATGTTTGCTGTGCAGGCTTTCCCCTACACGAAAAAGATGCTCAATGCGTTTCTTCCCTTTTAGGCGTTTAAGGGCGATTTCATTCTGGTTGATCGACATAGTAATTGTTGCTCTTGTCGATATCGGCCATCAAATTACTGGGATCAATAACAATGGCTTCAATGTCTTCTTTCTTGTGGCTCAACTTAAGTGAATAGGTAGGGCTCGCCCACTTCCAGTCGGGATGCTGTGTCCACGCCATGTCGTAGGGGTTTTCTTTCTCTCCGCGCATGAGTGAAATTGGAATGTAGTGTAACTCGGCACCACCGTCTTTCAATTGTACTAAAATCTCGAGTGGCATGGGCATCAATTCCTTTCGTTCTAAGCGGATTTCGGTTTCTTCTCCTTTATCTTCTACCGCAGCAAGACTGTAATCAATGCGGTTGGTTGTTTGTGTCCAGTCGGTCAAGTACCACTGCAGTTGAATGCCTGAAACGCGTTCAGCAATAACCCGAAGATCGTTTGGTCTAGGGTGTTTGAACTTCCATTCATCATAATAGGTTTGAAGGGTTTCAAACAATTTATCTTGCCCGATAATGTAGCCCAATTGCCCTAGAAAAACTGCGCCCTTGCTGTAGGCGGTACTTTCGTAGGCAGCGTTGTGCTTGTAGCGGTTAGCATTGGTGGCCTGCGGCATTTCAATTCCAGAAGTGGCCAAACGCAAATAACCGCGATAAGAACCTCCCAAGGGGAATTCTTGATTCTCTTCTAAGATTTCATTTTCAGCCAAAGTAGAAATGAATGAAGTAAAGCCCTCGTCCATCCATTCGTGTTTTGTTTCGTTGGTCGCCAAAACGTGTTGGAACCAGGAGTGAGCCAATTCGTGTGCCGTTACACCCACCAAAGAACCGAATTTACGGTTTCCCGTAATGAGGGTGAGCATGGCGTACTCCATTCCTCCATCTCCCCCGTGTACAACCGAGTATTGTTTGTAGGGGTAAGGCCCAACTTTTTCGTTGAAATATTCCATTAGTTTGGCGGTAATGGGCTGGAGTTTTTTCCAGTTTTCGATGATCTCGGGGTTGTTCTTGTAAAAGAAGTGTAAGGTAACATCGTTAGGCCCTGGATAGGTATCGTGAATGTATTCTGGGTCGGCAGCCCAAGTGAAATCGTGCACATTAGGCGCGACATAGTGCCAGGTAATTTTTCCTTTTTTGCTCTTCGCTTTTTTGCGATCGCTGTACCCACGACCAATGTCATCGGCATTTTGCAAATATCCACTAGCCGCTACAGTAAACGATTTGTCTAAGGTAATTTTAACATCGAAGTCACCCCAAACCCCGTGAAATTCTCTTCCGGTATAAGGATCGGCGTTCCAGCCTTCATAATCATATTCCGCCATTTTGGGGTACCATTGCGCCATGGAAAAGGCGATGCCTTCCTTGGAGTTTTTCCCCGCTCGACGAATAACATCGGGCACTTGACCGTTAAACGACAGACTAAAGGTGGTGCTTTCTCCTGGAGCAAGCGCTTTCGCTAAAGGCACCTCTAAAATGGTTTCACTTTCTTCTGGGGTTAAGGCTATGCCGTCTTGCGTTAATCCGCTCACTTTTAAATAGCCTTGCTGCTGGGGGGTTAAACTGTCGATATCTACTTTGAAGCGACGGTTTTTATCGGCCGCGTTTTTAAGGCGAATGGCCATTTCACTTCCCGGTTGAAACGCATTGTAATAGAGGTGAAAAAAGACCTTGTGTAAGGTTTCGGGGGAATTGTTGGTATAAACAACCGTCTCTGTCCCGTTGTATTGGGCGGTTTCGTGGTCCATTTCTACTTCGATGGTGTAGTCCACGGCTTGTTGCCAGTATTGTCCATAGATGCTGGAACTCAATAGAACGCTAAGGAGGATAAGTAAAGATCTCATGAGAATTAATTTGTTGGTTAAAGATAGAAACTTCCCGTTTAATGGAAGTAGGAATCTAGCGTAAAGCTTTCTTCTAAACGCACCCCTTTATCGGTGTTTTTAAGGGAAATAAGCTCATTGTGGGCGTCGTGTTCCATAAAGAGTAGGTAGTCGTTTTCAACGGCCTCTTCGAGGAAACTTGCCTTTTCTTTTAAGCTTAATAAGGGTCGTGTGTCATAACCCATAACATAGGGAACAGGGAGGTGGCCCACGGTGGGGATGAGGTCGGCGGCGAAAACGATGGTTTTTCCTTTGTATTCAATCCTAGGAAGCATTTGTTTTTCGGTATGTCCGTCCATCAATAAAACATCAAAGCCAAGAGGAGTCTTGTCGCTGTCCAATAGGTTGAGTTGTCCACTTTCTTCTAGGGGAAGAATATTCTCTGGGAAAAAGGAGGCTTTTTCACGCACATTGGGCTCGGTTGCCCACTGCCAGTGGTCTTTGTGGGACCAAAAACGCGCGTTTTTAAATGCGGGTTCATAGAAACCTTTTTCGTTCCGCACAATAGCGCCACCGCAGTGATCAAAGTGCAGGTGAGTAAAGACAACGTCGGTGATGTCGTCGCTGTGAAACCCAGCTTTTTTGAGCGATGAGCTTAAGCTGTGCCCTCCCCAAAGCGCGTAATGGGAAAAGAATTTATCACTTTGCTTGTTGCCCAGCCCCGTATCAATTAAGATCAAACGATTTCCGTCTTCAATTAAAAGAGAACGTGCCGCCATATCAATGCGGTTGTTTTCATCGGCAGGATTGGTGCGTTCCCATAAAGGTTTAGGCACTACGCCGAACATAGCACCACCGTCTAATTTAAAGTGGCCGGTTTCTATGGCGTATAGTTTCACACGTTTAAATTAAGGTTAATTGTCTCATATTTAATCATTTCCTTTTGTAGAGGAA
>WTJP01000025.1 GCA_011526275.1 Candidatus Arcticimaribacter sp.
GTGAGTAAAATGGCACCGAAAGTAGAGCAAGTTGTCATGGCGACAGACAAAGCCACGTTGGCATTGGCTAAAAAAGCAATCACATTGGAAGCGGTACCCCCAGGGCAGCAGGCCACGAGGATTAATCCAACCGCAAAAAAAGGCGGTAATTGGAATAAAATTCCCAATCCCCAACCCAATAATGGCATCACAGTAAACTGTAAAAGCATCCCTAAAACCACCCACGAAGGAGTTTTGGCCACCAAAGCGAAATCGTTCCAAGATAAAGTGAGTCCCATGCCCAACATGATACCTCCAAGACCATAGGTAATCCAAGGCCCTGAAAACCATGTGAATACGCTTGGTTCAACCAAGGCAATAAATGCTGCGGCACTAACCCACAGCGGAAACAATCGTGTAAACACTACTTAAGCTTTATTCTATAATGCAATATTTTGTACTTTATTGCCTTAAAACAGTGGTGTACTGTAACATTTTTGGGGCATTCACGACCTATTATTTAAAATCATACTCTTATGAAAAAATTACTCCTTTTCTTATCGCTTCTCGGGCTGAGCAATACACTCAGTGCCCAAGAGGTAAAATTCGAAGAATATGACCTGGCCAATGGCTTGCACGTCATTCTTCATCAAGACAATGCCGCGCCTGTGGTAACGACCTCGGTCCTCTACCATGTGGGTGCCAAAGACGAAGAACCTAACCGCACTGGTTTTGCGCATTTTTTTGAACATCTCTTGTTCGAAGGAACCAAAAACATCGAACGTGGAAAATGGTTCAGTATCGTTTCTTCCAATGGCGGAAAAAACAACGCCTACACCAACGACGATTTCACCTACTACTATGAAGTCTTTCCTTCCAACAACCTAGAACTTGGGTTGTGGTTAGAGTCTGAACGTATGCTTCACCCAGTAATCAATCAAATTGGGGTGGACACGCAAAACGAAGTGGTGAAAGAAGAAAAACGCTTGCGTGTTGACAATTCCCCTTACGGGAAGTTTTTGGAAAACGTCAAGAAAAACCTTTTCGACCAACACCCCTACAAACATACTACCATTGGAGAAATGGAACACCTAGATGCTGCATCACTAGATGAATTCTTGGCATTTAACAAAAAGTACTATGTGCCTAACAACGCCGTTCTCGTGGTTGCGGGAGATATTGATGTGCCCTCAACCAAGAAAATGATCGCCGATTATTTTGGGGATATTCCACGTGGAGCAGACGTGCCCCGAGTGAACATAGAAGAAAAGCCCATTGAGGCGCCAATTAAAGCAGTAGCCTATGATCCAAACATTCAAATTCCTGCAGTGGTAACTGGCTATCGCATGCCCGCTTTAACCACTCGTGAAGCTAAGGTGTTGGACATGATTTCGACCTACCTCAGTGATGGAAACAGTTCAAAACTGTACAAGAAAATGGTCGATGAACAAAAAATGGCCCTGCAAGTAGGTGCGTTTAACATCAGCCAAGAAGACTACGGCATGTACTTGATTTTCGGCTTGCCTTTAGGCGATAACAGCTTGGAAAGCCTGGTGGAAGCCATGGACGAAGAAGTGGTGAAAATTCAAAACGAACTCATTTCAGCCAATGATTTTCAAAAGCTGCAAAACAAGTTTGAAACCGACTTTGTCAATGCCAACGCATCAGTTGAAGGAATTGCAAACTCATTGGCAGAATATTACACCTTCTATGGCGATACCAATCGCATCAATTCAGAAATTGAAGTGTACCGCTCCATCAGCCGTGAAGAAATTCAGGCAGTGGCCAAAAAATATTTAAATAAAAATCAACGTCTCGTGTTGGATTACCTTCCTGAGTCGGCTAAAAAATAAGCTCCATGATGAAAAAAGTACTTTATTTAGTCTTGCTTTTATTGGTCGTTGCACCACTTCAAGCACAAATTGACCGAAGCAAACAACCCGAACCAGGTCCAGCTCCTGAAATTAATCTAGAGGAACCACAGTCGTTTTCTTTGAAAAATGGCTTACGTGTATTAGTGGTGGAAAACCACAAACTCCCTCGCGCTTCTGCCAACCTCACCATCGATGTTGCGCCCATTTTTGAAGGAGAATTGGCAGGTGCTAATGCCCTCTTGTCTAGCATGCTAGGGAAAGGATCACAATCCATCGAAAAAGATGCCTTTGAAGAAGAGGTTGACTTTTTGGGGGCACGCCTAAGCTTTGGCTCTTCCACTGCTTTTGCTTCTTCCCTTTCGCGCTATTTCCCAAGAGTGTTAGAACTTATGGCAGACGCTGCCTTGAATCCAAATTTCTTACAAGAGGAATTTGACAAGGAAAAAGAGAAACTCATGGAGGGAATTAAATCCGATGAAAACTCTGTTCCTGC
>WTJP01000116.1 GCA_011526275.1 Candidatus Arcticimaribacter sp.
ACGTTTAAATTAAGGTTAATTGTCTCATATTTAATCATTTCCTTTTGTAGAGGAATTTACGTTAGCCATTTTAAAATCCCTCTATGAGGGTTTCATGGGCGTTTTAACTTAATGCGGGTAAGGTAACGGTCAGAGGTCATATAAAGCGCCGACTCGTCCTCATTGAATGTACAGTTGGCAGTGCGTTCTTCGGTCAGGATTGTACCGATGTGTTTTCCTTCAGCTGTAAAAACCAAGACACCGCCAGGACCAGTGGCAAAAACATAGCCTTTAGAATGCACCTTCATTCCGTCCGCCAAGCCGGGTTGAGGTAGCCCAGTTGCATCAAAAAATACACGATCATTGCTCAATGTGCCATTTTCCGCAACATCAAAAGCCAACCAAAGATTTCGTTTCGGGTCGGAGTTGGCAACATAAAGCGTCTTTTCATCTGGAGAGAAAGCCAAGCCATTGGGGCGGTTCAAACCTGTGTAGAGCAGTTCAACTTTTCCTGCTTTGGTTAAACGATAAAGTCCGTTGTGTTCTAGTTCTCGTAAAGGATCGTCGTCTCCTTTTAAGCCGTAAGGAGGGTCTGTAAAATATAAATCTCCGCTTTCAGAAAGGATCAAATCATTGGGTGAGTGGAAGCGTTTGTTTTCAAAGCGATCGACCACCGTTTCAAAAGCTTTTTGGGAAGACAAGGGAGCCGAGATGCGGGCAATGCGACGGTCACCGTGTTGTGCAATCAAAAGATTTCCCGCTCCATCGAGAATTAAACCATTCCCTCCCGCCTTTTTTTCATTAGGGGCGTAGCCGGTGTATCCGCTAGGAGAACGATACAATTGCAGCCCATTTTTTTCGTCCCACTGGAAAAGTTTATTCTCTGGGACATCGGTAAACAAAACGGCTTGAAGCTCGGGCACCCACACTGGACCTTCCGACCAATTAAAACCGTCCGCAAGGATTTCCACTACAGTATCTTCAGCAATTAATCGATTGATTTCTTCGTCGAGTCGTTCAACCCCTCCAAGGGTTTGTTGCCCTAAAGCGAGCCCGCTGAACAAACAAAAGCAGTAGAGAAAAAGTTGTTTCATGGGTTTTAATTTAAGCCAAAAGCTTTGCCAAGGCATTGGTATATTCGATTAGCGCTAGGGTTTCATCGGTACGCGCTAATTTGATTTTATCGAAAATAATGATCGCCTCACCATTGCTTTCTATGTGGTAGATTTGATGGTTTTCGAAAAAGCGAATGAGTTCATCCGTAAAAAAAGAACGGATTTCGGTTTCCTCTTTCCCTGTAATAAGGAAACGCTTCGAAAAGTCAGGATACATTTCAAAATCAATATCCTTATAGCCGGTTAGGGCCATAACGCGGTCAAAAATCTTTTCAAACAAACCTTCTTTTTCCATGGTGAAAACAGGAATGGGCTTGTTCAATTTTAACACCATGAGGGTAGTGTTAAAGGTTTCAGCAGAAAAAGCATCTCCTTCATTAAAGGTTACATCTGAAATTTCCCAAGACATATTGCTCTCGTCAAAACTTCCTTTTAAGGCATTCGACTTTCGTTCAATGGGACGAATTTCAAAAAAGTGAAACCTTTTCAAATAGCTGGTGTCCCATTCCACTTTATTATTGAAGAGATAGTCTTTTTCATTGGCCAAATTTTGTAGTCTAATTTGCCTTGGTGACAACTTGGGAGCAGCGTTGTTTAATGAAATTTTTAAGGCCCTGTTGTGGGTGGAGTAAGAAACGTGAGCATCTAGTCCTTTGATGACTACTTCCCCGCCACTGTCTTTTTGCATCCGCAAGTAATCCACCAAATACTCCATATAGGTCATCCCAACCAAACGGGTTTCAGACAGGTCAATATTCACGTTGACCCCAGCCGGGATCGTTTTTACAAGGGAATCTACTTTAAGGATCCCCAAGAAGTTTGCAATGCCTTTGATTTTTAAATCATAGCTGCCGTCTGGATTTTCTTCTACCCTTGAGCCAGCGCGGTAAATCATTTTAAAAAACTGACTGATGGGTTCTTTCGCCAAGAGCATATGGCTGGCCATGACCAAAAGCAAGCCGCCAAGCAGCCCAACCAGCAAGTTGGTGTAAAGCGTCAAGACCATGGTAAAGACAAAGAAGATCAACTGTTCGGGTCCTAGGTTATATACTTGCTTGAATACGGCAGGAGAAGCGAGCTTAAAACCGGTGTACACAAGTAAAATAGCAAATGCACACAAAGGCACTTGTTTCATGATAGGGCTTAAAACAACAATTAAGATCAAGAGGAAAATCCCTTGATAGAGGTTAGACCATTTGGTTTTTGCTCCGTTGTGAATGTTTACTGTACTTCGAATAATTACTGCAATAATGGGTAAACCACCCACAAAACCTGCAGCCATAGTACTTAACCCAATTCCGGTCAAGTCTTTATTCAAGTCTGTTTTTCGTTTGTAGGGGTCGATTTTGTCCACCGCCTTGGCAATGGCCAAAGATTCAATACTGGTAATGATTAAGATGGAGAAGACCGTTGTCCAAAACGCTAGCGTATTGATTTTGGCAAAGTTGGGATGCATGATGGAATCCGCGAAGTTATCGGGGATGTCTAGCAAAAGATGTGGTCCAACTTCATAGGCACTCCCGAGGAATTCTAGGCTGTGCGGCTTAAAGAAATTGAACAGATACACAAAGGGAATGGAAAGCGCAATAACCCAAATGGGTGCAGGGAAGAATTGAAAAACCCGGAAACTTATTTTAGAATGAAAGAGCGATAATAGCAGCCCTATAATCGAAATTACCACCACAAAAGGGTTGGCTTCCGGCAAGTAAAGCACTGCGTCAACAAGGTTTTGTATAATGTTTGGACTGTCGGAATGCGTGCCCAGTGCCACGTGAATTTGCTTGGCAAAAATGATGATCCCAATGGCGGCTAAAAGACCGTGAATGACGGAAGAGTGAAAAATATCGGCCAAGCGACCAAGTTTTAATACCCCAAGAACGGCTTGGATTGCCCCAGAAACGACGATAGCAGCCAAGACATAATTAAAGGCTTGTCCGGAACCGTCATCCATTACGGTGATTCCGTAAAGAATTACAGCAATAACTCCTTTGGCCGGGCCATTGACCGAGACATGTCCCCCGCGGTAAAGGGTGGTTACCACCCCGCCTACAATAGCGGAAAGGATACCCGCCATGGCTGGAGCGCCCGCTGCTAATGCAATACCCAGCGAAAGCGGGAGTGCAATGAGAGAAACACTAATCGCAGCAATGACATCGCCTTGCCAATTTTCGATTAGTCCTTTAAAGCCTGTTTTTGGTGTAGATTCCATTCAACTGTATAATAAGTGAAGATAACGAGCATTTCTCAATTCCTGAAATAAAAACAGAAAAGCAGAGAAATTAAAAGAGAAATTTTTGAAAGCAGACGGAGTTTTCAACCCCTTCGTAAGGCGGAAAGTTGGGGATAATGCGATACTTCATTTTGGGGTAAAAAGACAAGGCTTCGACCTGTGCTTTTCCCGTTTCAAGAATAGCTTCTTCATAACCTAAGGTAGCAGCCCACTTTTCAAGCTCGGTTAAAAGCTGTTCGGCAAGGCCTTGGCGACGGTAGTCTGGGAGAACATACATGCGTTTAATTTCAACTTGTTGGGCTGTTCGTGCTTTAAAGGCGCCACAGGCAACCGCCTTGTCTTGGTCCATACAAAGCACCACATGGTTTAATTGTGCGATTCCGTTAAACTGGTGGTAGAAGTCGTGGTCGTCTCCATCGCGGATGGCCAACTCGGCGTCTAGTTTTTTCACCAGTTCTTGAAAGCCGTGATCGTCTTGATTACTGCGTTTAAGCTTCATTCTATTTGGATTGCGCAAACAGCCATGGCAGAAAGGAGGGGTCGGCAAAGACATTTTCCCAACTGTTGTGGTTTACCCCGGGGTAACGATTAAACAACACCTTGGCTTTTTTCTCTTCTAAAGCGGTCACCATGTTTTCGGAAAGGACTATGGGAACAACTTGGTCGGCTTCCCCGTGGTCAATGCGCCAAACAGGGCGTCGAAGTTTTCTTGCGATTTTAGGGTTTGCTCCTCCACAAATGGCAAAGGCAGCAGCAAACTTTCGCGGATTGCGGTAAACCAATTCAAAGGTCCCCATGGCTCCCATCGATAGTCCCCCAAGGTAGATCCGTTTTTTATCGATGTGGTATTTTTTCTTCAGCGATCGAAGCATTCCCTCCACAAGATCTAGTTGCGGGTTGTCTTTGGGTTTTTCAGAATAGACAAAACGCTTAGGTCCTTCACGAGAAACAATGGTGGCCCAGTATTCCTCTTTAGGGCATTGCGGAAAAACAACAATGGCAGGCTGCTTTTCACGAAAAGCAGGGGTTAAAAAAAGGGAACTCCCGTGCGTCAATTGCAAGGCATTGTCTGAACCCCGTTCTCCAGCTCCGTGTAGAAAAACCAAGAGGGGGTATTTTTTCGTTGGCTCAAAATCCTTCGGCAGTAGGATGCGGTAAGGCAGGGAGCGGCCTTTCTCTTCATAAACTTCACGGTCGAAAGTGGTTTGTCCTAAGAGGAGAGAACTCGTTAAACTCATGAGCAGGAAGGCGATTTTATTCATAACTCTTCGGTGAGGATGGCCAAGATGGTTTTAATCCCATCGCGGTAATTACCAAGGCGTAAATTCTCGTTGGGACTGTGTTGATTGTTGTCGCGGTTTACGGTGGGAACAGCCACTGCGGGAAGGTCTAGGGTGTTTACAAAAGGAGAAATTGGAATGGATCCGCCGCTCATACGCACCCGGATGGGTGCTTCTCCAAATGCGCGAACCAAAGCGCGTTGTAGCCAATTCCCAATGGGAGAATCCATTGGAGTGCGGAAAGACTGGTAGGAAATCTCATAGGTATACGTAGCGATTTTAGGATGTGCCAACCGTTCTTCTTTTGTGGGTTCGCGGTCAAGAACGAGATAGCCTTGATCTTCTATGTGTTTTTTGATGAGCTGCGCTAGTCGTTCCGGGTCCGACTCTTTGACAATACGTACATCGATTTCGGCTTTGGCCCAAGCGGGGATAATGGTTCTCACCTTTTCGTTGATCCACCCCGATTGCATCCCGCGAACATTGAGGGAAGGATATTGAATCGCCTCTTGGTAGTTAGGCCCCACCCGGTCAAAATGTCCCACTTGAATGAGTTCTTGCAGTTGCGCTTCGTTGTGTGGCGTTGCTTTTAAGGTTGCTTTGGTTTTTTCGTCTAGTGTAATTCCGTCGTAATAGCCGGGAATTAAAACGCGTCCTTCATCGTCTTTCATGGAGGCCAGTAATTTGGCCAACTTAAACGCTGGGTTGGGGACATAGTTCCCAAAATGACCAGAGTGTTGCGGCACAATAGGGCCATAGGTGGTGAGTTCGACGGTAAAGATTCCTCTTGCACCAAAAGAGAGTGTAGGCTTGTTTAAGCGGTGCATGGGGCCGTCAAAAATAACGAGATAATCGGCGGCAAGAAGTGCGCGGTTGTCGATGACTGCTTGTGGCAATTGAGGCGAACCCAACTCTTCTTCAAAATCAAGAATAACCTTTAGGTTGTAGTTTGGGTTTTTTCCCAATGCATTCAAGGCATCCATAGCCGCTAGAAACATTGCGACTGGACCTTTAGCATCGCTCGCAGAACGCGCAAAAATGCGCCAGTCGTCTTGATAGTCGGCAATTTTTTCCCAAGCAATTTCCTCAAACGCTCCATTAGCAGCAGGGCGTTTCAAGACGGGAGTATAGGGGTCTTTTTGACTCCAACGACTGGGATCGACGGGCTGACCGTCCATTTGCAAATAAACCAAGACCGTTTTTTCAGCTCCAGGGAAAGATTTACTCGCCAACAATAAAGGGACGGTAGGGGTGGGAATACGTTCTGTTTTAAAGCCGCGTTCTCCAAAGTTTTCTTCACTCCACAGCACATTTTTTTCGATCCAGTCTGGGTAAAAAGCGTCGTTGGGAATCGATAAAACTTCTTGAAACAAAGGGAGAGAAGCTTGGGTATAGTCGGCTGCTAACTTGTCTAAGGCCTTTTGATTTTGACCAAAGACGAGTACACTTTGTAGGGCTAGGAGGAGGGTAGTTTTTTTCATTCCAGTAAATTATCGTTGAACGGCGGATTGGCAATTTTTGGCGAGGGCGTTCCCTCGTCTAAACTGCTTACGTCTTTTAATTTTCTTTCGATGGCACGGGTGCGCACGCCCATTACGTCGTCGAGTTGGTTGAGCCCTGTTTGAATGTTCTTTTGGGCTTTTTGCATCATGCCGCCAAAGTTGTTGAACTCTTTTTTGACTTCCCCCAAAACGGTCCACACCTCGCTGCTGCGTTTCTGAATGGCCAGGGTTTTGAAGCCCATTTGCAAACTGTTGAGGATGGCCGCTAATGTTGTGGGTCCAGTGACAATGATTTTGTAATCCCGCTGAAGGGTTTCCAGCAAGGCGGCTTTGCGCACAACCTCGGCATAGATGCCTTCAAAAGGCAAGAACAAAATTCCAAAATCGGTTGTTTTAGGGGGGTCTAAATATTTATCGCGAATGTCTTTCGCCATTCTTTTGATGGTCGTTTCCAGCTCTTTTTGTGCTTGTTCCACGAGAATAGGGTTTCCGTCTTCATAGGCGTTTTGCAAGTGCTCATAAACATCTTTCGGGAATTTTGCGTCCACCGGAATCCATACAGTAGAATTGAGATCGTCTTTCCCCGGGAGTTTGATGGCAAATTCCACCACAGCATCGCTGCCCGCCTTTGTTTTTACATTGGCTTCATATTGGTCGGGCGCAAGAATATTTTCCAGCAACATGGCCAGTTGCACTTCGCCCAGTCCTCCGCGCATCTTCACATTGCTCAAGACCTTTTTCAGTCCGCCCACATCGGTTGCTAGGTTCTTCATTTCGCCCAGTCCTTCTTGCACCGATTTCAACTGTTTCCCAACGGTTTCGAACGACTGACTCAAACGGTCGTTGAGTGTTTTTTGTAGTTTTTCATTTACTGTTTTGTTCACCTCAGCCAACTGTTTGCTGTTGTCTTCTCGCAGTTCTTTCAGTTGTTTTTCTACTACATCGCGCACCTCTTTGATGCGTTTTTCGGCTTCGAGGTTGAGTTGGGTTTGCTTTTCATTTAAGAGCGAAAAGCGTTCTTTTAAGACATCGTTTAAACGCTTTGAGTTTTGGTCAAAACGATCGCCAAACTGATTGAGCGCTTGGGTGAGTTCTTCCCGTTGACGCTTAAACGCCCCTTGGTTTTCATCTCGGTTGCGTTGAAAGTCGTCTTTCACTTGTTTTTCCAATTGACTCAAGAGTTGTTCAAACTTGATCAATGCGGTTTGGGTTTCTTTTCCTTCGCTCGTGTTTTTTCGAGAGAACAAAAGCAGGAGGTTGGCTGCTGCCAAAAGGGCAATCAACAGGAGTAAAATCAATTCCATAGAACTTGTTGAGGTTTCGTACTAAGGTAGAAAAATTCGGCTTATTTTGTCCAGTCCCACAAGACGATATTCCATTCGTCGAGCTCATCGGTAAAGGTGTGCAGCACTTGAAAGCCTATTTTTTGGTGCGCCCGCATGGAGCGAATGTTCGAGGTTGAAACCTCTGTAATGCAATAGTCGAAGTCTTGCGAAAGTTGCTCTCTATGCGCTTGGTAGAGTTGACGAAAAACACCTTGCCCTCGGTAGTCTTTTCCCACGCAAATTTGCCCCATTACATAGTAGCGCAAATCTTTTACCGCAGTTCCTTGATAATGCAAGGTGTCGAGCATTTCAAACATGGGCACTAAAACGGGGATGCTGTTTTTGAGTTCACGGGGCATAACGAGGGCAAAGCCGCCCAAGTGATCTCCATCGACCGCTAAAATTTGTGGTACCCGCTCTTGCATGGCCTGCAGTTGTTCGAGGCTGTGACGTACCGTAATAAAGCCCTGTTCTTTGATTTCTTCTGCGCTTAAACCCGCCCGCATATTTTCTCCTTGAAGCGCAAGGATGTTTTCAAGGTCTTGGGTGGAGGCAGCAGAACGAATGGAGAGCATTAGTCGTTCAATTTAAGCACCGCCATAAAGGCTTGTTGTGGGATTTCTACATTCCCCACTTGGCGCATCTTCTTCTTTCCTTTTTTCTGTTTCTCCAAGAGTTTACGCTTACGGGAAATATCTCCTCCATAACACTTGGCGGTTACATCTTTTCGAAGTGCCTTAATGGTTTCGCGCGAAATGATCTTCGCTCCAATAGCGGCTTGAATAGGAATGTCGAATTGTTGTCGCGGGATGAGTTCACGCAATTTCTCACACATTTTCTTTCCAATGGTGTAGGCGTTGTCGGCGTGTATTAAGGCCGAGAGTGCGTCCACTTGATTCCCGTTGAGTAGAATATCGACCTTTACCAATTTGGAGGCACGAAGGCCAAGCGGACTGTAGTCGAAAGAAGCATAGCCTTTAGAAACAGTTTTTAAGCGATCATAAAAATCGAAGACAATTTCAGCCAGGGGCATGTCAAAAGTCAATTCTACCCGTTCAGGGGTGAGATAGGTTTGGTTGGTAATTTGTCCGCGTTTCTCGATACAAAGCGACATTACATTCCCAACAAAGTCGGCTTTGGTAATGATGCTTGCCCGAATAAATGGCTCTTCTACACGGTCCATGGTAGAAGGCTCGGGTAAATCGGAAGGGTTGTTCACCATGATGATGGTGTCTGGCTCTTTTTTGGTGTAGGCTTGATAGGATACGTTGGGGACGGTGGTAATTACCGTCATGTTGAATTCACGTTCCAAGCGCTCTTGAATAATTTCCAAATGCAGCATCCCTAAAAACCCACAACGGAAACCAAAGCCCAATGCGGCAGAGCTTTCTGGTTGAAAAACCAAGGAAGCATCGTTGAGTTGCAACTTCTCCATGGAAGCGCGCAGCTCTTCATAGTCTTCGGTATCGACAGGATAAATTCCTGCGAAAACCATGGGTTTAACTTCTTCAAAGCCTTCAATGGCGTTTTGTGTGGGACGGTCGGGTGCCGTAATGGTATCTCCCACCTTTACCTCTTTGGCTTCTTTTATTCCTGTGATGAGGTAACCCACATCGCCAGCGGTAATTTCTTGTCTGGGTTCTTGTTTGAGTTTTAGCGTACCAATTTCATCGGCATTGTAGGTTTTTTGTGTCGCGATGAACTGGATTTTTTGTCCTTTTCGAATCTTCCCGTTGATGACACGGAAATAGGTTTCTACCCCTCTAAACGGATTGTAAACCGAATCAAAAATAAGGGCTTGTAGCGGCTCATCGGGGCTTCCTTTGGGTGCGGGAATACGGTCGATGATGGCCGTTAATATGTCTTGAATTCCCAAGCCTGTTTTGGCTGAAGCGGGGATAACGTCTTCGGGGGCACAGCCCAAGAGGTCGACAATATCGTCGGTGACTTCTTCGGGGTTGGCTGAAGGCAGGTCAACTTTGTTTAATACGGGGATAATTTCCAAGTCGTTTTCCAAAGCCAAATAAAGGTTGGAAATGGTTTGCGCTTGTATGCTTTGAGCGGCGTCGACAATCAAAAGCGCCCCTTCGCAGGCAGCGATAGATCGAGAAACCTCATAGGAAAAATCTACGTGACCGGGAGTATCGATGAGGTTCAACACATAGGTCTCCCCTTCGTGGATGTACTCCATTTGAATGGCGTGCGACTTGATGGTAATTCCGCGCTCGCGCTCCAGGTCCATATTGTCGAGCAATTGATCTTGTTTCTCTCGTTCCGTCACCGCTCCAGTGAAGTCCAATAGACGATCGGCCAAGGTACTTTTCCCGTGGTCGATATGGGCAATGATGCAAAAGTTTCTGATGTGTTTCATACGGCGCCGTCTTTCATAGCTATGCAAATATAGG
>WTJP01000089.1 GCA_011526275.1 Candidatus Arcticimaribacter sp.
GCTTCGATAAAGTCGAGTTCTTTGGCGGCTTTTTCCATGGCTTTGCGCACATCGCGAACACGTTGTTCGATCTCGGGTTTGGTCAGGTAACGGTTGACTTCTTCGGCGGCTTTGCGTTCGGCTTTTTCTTGGGCATAGGTCGCGACAGAATTGGTCGAAAGGGCATTGTCCAGCGACTTGTTCAAGGCTTTGGGCACTTGGTTGTGTTTTTTGTTATACGCCATTTGTTTGTCGCGGCGGTAGTTGGTCCCGTCGATGGTTTCCTGCATGGAGCGGGTAATGGTATCGGCATACATGATGGCCTTCCCGTTGATGTTCCGCGCGGCTCTCCCCACGGTTTGGGTGAGGGAACGGTTGGAGCGGAGGAAACCTTCTTTGTCGGCATCCAAGATAGCGACCAGCGATACCTCGGGCAAGTCCAAACCTTCCCGCAAGAGGTTTACGCCAATCAAGACATCGAAGAGGCCTTTGCGTAGGTCCTGCATAATTTCTACCCGTTCTAGGGTGTCCACATCGCTGTGAATATAGCGGCAGCGAATTTGAATACGGCTCATGTATTTGGTCAATTCCTCGGCCATACGCTTGGTGAGGGTGGTCACCAAGGTGCGTTCGTCCTTTTCTACCCGTTGTTGAATTTCTTCGATCAAATCATCGATTTGGTTTTCACTGGGGCGGACCTCAATTACGGGGTCCAACAAACCGGTGGGGCGGATGATCTGCTCCACAAAAATCCCTTCCGACTTTTCCAGTTCATAGTCGGCAGGGGTGGCACTCACAAAGAGCACTTGGTTTTGTAGGCCTTCAAACTCTTCAAACTTCAACGGACGGTTGTCCATGGCGGCGGGTAAACGGAAGCCGTATTCCACCAGATTTTCTTTTCGGCTGCGGTCTCCGCCATACATGGCGTGCACCTGCGAAACGGTAACATGACTCTCGTCGATGACCATCAAATAATCGTCGGGGAAATAGTCCAAAAGGCAGAAAGGGCGTGTCCCCGGCGCGCGACCGTCCAAATAGCGGGAGTAGTTCTCTATCCCCGAACAGTAGCCCAATTCCCGGATCATTTCCAGATCAAAATTGGTGCGTTCTTCCAAGCGTTTGGCCTCTAGCGGTTTCCCTACTTCCCGGAAGAAGTCAATTTGCTTCACCAAGTCGTCTTGGATTTGATGAATGGCATTTTGTAAGATATCCGGCGAGGTTACAAACATATTGGCCGGGTAAATATTCAGCCGTTCATAGCGCTCAATGGATTGATTATTGATCGGATCAAAGGCTTCAATTTCTTCAATTTCATCCCCAAAAAAGTGCACCCGGAAAGCGGTATCGGCATAGCTGGGATAGATGTCCACCACATCGCCTTTTACGCGGAAGTTCCCGTGGTTAAAGTCGGCTGTAGTTCTCGAATACAAACTTTGCACCAAGCGATGCAGCAGTTTGGTGCGGGAAATCACCTGATCTTGCTCTAGGGTAATGACGTTTTTTTGGAACTCTACGGGGTTTCCAATCCCGTATAAACAAGACACCGAGGCGACCACCAAGACATCGCGCCGTCCCGAGAGGAGGGAAGAAGTCGTGCTCAACCGCAGCTTCTCGATCTCTTCATTGATGGACAAGTCTTTTTCGATATAGGTTCCCGTTACGGGGATATAGGCTTCGGGCTGGTAATAGTCGTAATAGGAAACAAAATATTCCACCGCATTGTTGGGGAAAAATTGCTTGAATTCTGAATACAACTGCGCCGCTAGGGTTTTGTTGTGTGCCAAGACCAAGGTAGGGCGTTGCAGCTCTTTTACTACATTGGCTACGGTAAAGGTTTTCCCGGAACCGGTCACCCCTTGTAGGGTCATGAATTTCTCCTGCCCGTCGAAACCATCGACCAATTGTTTAATCGCTTCGGGTTGGTCTCCGGTAGGGGAAAATTCAGATTCTAGTTGGAATGGCATAGCAATAGCGTCAAACATCAAAATTAGCCATTTATTCGGGCTTCTCCACGAAATCTTCTACATTTGAGAAAACCCGCACTATGGAAGAGAAACTCATTTCCCAGAAAAAGCCCTTTTTTCCCATCATCAACGAATTAACGGCTTATTTAAAGCAGTACAACCGCTGGGTCTTTACGCCTATTTTTTATGAGGATCTACTGCGCTTTTCAGGTTCTATAGTGGTCTATGACGAAAATGAACAAGACACCTTGTGGGTACGGGTCTATTATACCGACAGCGAACGCGAGGACATTGATTACAACTTAAAAAAGGTCTATGCTTTGTTGCATTCCGATGGAAATGAGTCGTCCATTCCTTACCTCAATGTCGATGCGATTGACTATTGCACCTTTG
>WTJP01000098.1 GCA_011526275.1 Candidatus Arcticimaribacter sp.
ACTTGTACAGGATAGGTCACACGCTCGGTTGAACCGTCGGCATAGCTATACTCGACGATAATCGGCATTACAATTCCCCCGGGTTTCTCAAACTCGATCTCGTAAAAGTATTTTGGCAAACGCTTCCCTTCAGGAAGGTTTTCTGCCAAAGCTTCCGAATGATCGGTAGGGCTTCCTTGGGTTAAATCTTCTGTAAATTCTTCGCTGTCGTCTGCCACCATGAAAACTGAAGGTCCAAGATCTTCCGCCGTCATACCGTAGTTGGCCAATAAATCAACCACTTCTTGGCTTGGCTTAGGGGAAACATAATATTGTTTTACCGACTTCACGCCTATATCCACCACATCAGTAGAATAGAACCATCCTCTCCAGAACCAGTCTAAATCAACAGCCGAAGCATCTTCCATGGTGCGGAAGAAATCTTCAGGCGTGGGGTGCTTAAACATCCAACGTTGAGCATAGGTTTTGAAAGCGAAATCAAATAATTCTTTCCCCATTACTGTTTCGCGAAGTATGTTTAAGGCAGTTGCGGGTTTCCCGTAAGCGTTAGGCCCCAACTGGTAAACATTTTCTGGGTTCGACATGATAGGACTAATAAAATCTTGGTCCCCCGACATATAACGGACAATCTTCGCTGGATCGCCACGTCGAGAAGGATAATCGTCTTGGAATTCCTGCTCGGTCAAATATTGCATAAAGGTGTCTAAACCTTCATCCATCCAGCCCCATTGACGCTCGTCAGAGTTGACAATCATAGGGAAGTAGTTGTGTCCTACTTCGTGGATGATTACACTAATCATTCCGTATTTGGTTCGGTCGGAATAGGTTCCATCTTCATTGGGGCGTCCATAGTTCCAACAAATCATGGGATACTCCATCCCTTGGTTTTTGGCGTGTACTGAAACCGCCTTTGGGTAAGGATAATCAAAGGTATATTTCGAGTAAACGTCTAGCGTGTGTGCTACCACTTTGGTCGAATACTCTTCCCACAGAGGGTTCCCTTCTTTGGGATAAAGTGAAGCAGCAATCACATTTTTACCGCCTACTTTAACCGACATCATGTCCCAAATAAAACGTCGTGAAGTGGCAAAACCAAAGTCACGTACATCATTTGCTACAAAACGCCAGGTTTTTTTCTTTTCAGATTTTACTTTCTCTTTCTCGATTACCTCGTCTTGGGTTACAATCATAACGGGTTCGTCGAAAGTATTGAGGGCTTTTTTGTAGCGCTGGTATTCTGTTCTAGACAATACTTCTTTTGGATTTTGAAGTGTCCCAGTTGCTTCCATCACATGATCAGCAGGAACGGTAATGTTGACTTCATAGTTTCCAAAGTTGAGGGCAAATTCCCCATTCCCCCAGAACTGATAATTCTGCCAACCTTCTACATCGTTATATACCGCCAAACGTGGGAAAAACTGTGCAATTACATAAGCACGGTTATCGTCTTCTTCGAAGTACTCATAACCAGAGCGTGCACGATTGGTCACGTGATTATTGACCTTATACCACCATTTAATGGAAAAAGTAAATTTCCCTCCACTTGGAATAGGGCTGGGTAAATCTACGCGCATCATGGTTTGGTTGATGGTGTGGCGCAAAGGACGTCCGTTGGCATCTTTTACTTCTTCCACATTGAATCCTCCAACGAATTTCTCGCCCGTAAACTCATCGACAAACGAATCTACACGGCGAAATTTAGGTGCACCAGAAGGATTCTTGGCACCAGACATGTCATTTTCGTTTCGGATATTCTGATCGAGCTGTACCCACAAATAAGGTAAGGCGTCGGGAGAATTATTGGTGTATGTAATGATTTCTTTACCGTAAAGCTTGGTGTTTGCGTCGTCGAGCTCAATGTCCATTTTATAATCGACTTGCTGCTGGTAGTAATCTACACCTGGCGCCCCAGAAGCCGTGCGAAAACGGTTGGGGGTAGCAAACTCCTCATAAAGTTGCTTGAATTTGTTGTTGTTCTTGTGCCCTTGGATGGCTGTTGAATCTTGTGCCAAAACAAAGCCAGCGAGTAGCAAGAACATTGGGGTTAAAATGTAATTTTTCATTGTTTAATCTTAAATTAAAATGCTGTTAAATATAGTAGAATTTTTGAATTTAATACAGAGCGAAACGCAAGCTAGTTTTCTCCTTCGACAACAGGAAACTTTTTTTACTAACAGGAGAGGACAAGTGAAATATATTCTGTTGCGTTGGTAAAAATTCGGTGAGAAATTGGGCGTCTATTTCAATGCTTTGAACGTCTTTTACTGTGGGGTTCAATTCTGCATA
>WTJP01000009.1:0-1215 GCA_011526275.1 Candidatus Arcticimaribacter sp.
CTGGTCAGCATTTCCGCTATAGATGGAATAGGTTCCGCTTTTTTTAAGCGAGAATTATAAAAAGGGGTAGACCAATTAAAAGGTTTTTTCAATAGCCCAGCCTATAAACTATATTTAAGTTTAATGCATCTGACAGCTGTACAATGGCACACTATTTGCTATTAATCAATTGAAATTTATGATTTTACCTAAAGCGGGAGAACTATGAAAAGGAAAAGTAAAGTCGATTTTGATAAATGATGATTAATGAACCTAAAATTCCATAATTAGATTGTTGTTTTTTGTCATTCCTACAACCATCAAAAGCTTTAAAATTTCGCTTCCGCTTTTTCGTTTTTCTACATAGCGTACCTTTTTGTCACGATTCAAAAAAGTTTTCTCTTTCCATTTTAGACGGTTAAATAGCAAGTTCTTTCATAAAACTTTACGTTCTTGCCATTCCAATGCATTAATACACTTATTTGATGGATTTATTAAAAATCTCCCTTGAGTGGGCAAAAGACGAAATCTTTTCTGCTCGATTCTTTATTCTTTTTGGTTTCTTCTTTGTTTGTGCCTCTTTTGGTTTTTGGCAGCTGGGAAAGCAGGAGCTCGCAAAGGCATTTATCTACCCCCTTTTGGTGTGTGGTTCTTTACTCATGATTATTGGCATTGGACTAACCTATTCCAACACGGTACGTCTAAATTCTTTTGGAAAGGCTTATGATGCCGATGCCCAAGCGTTTACAGCAACAGAAATAGAGCGAGTAGATAAAACCATGGCAGAGTTCGAACTTATTGTATTTAAAGTCATTCCTTTTATCATCATTTTTTGTGCGTTAATCTTTGTAGTTTTTGATCAATCGCTTTCTAGAGGAATTTGCCTTTCTATTATTGGAATGATGGTCGTTATCATGCTGGTCGATACCCATTCCTATATGCGTTTAAAGGAATACAAAAAGCACTTGGTGCTGTTTCAAGACGCCCCAAAATAAGATATACTAGAATAGCCCCAAAAAGCACTGTAAACTGCGCTCTAGTGATCCTTGTGTTGGAGCAGGGGTCAACGGAAAGTGGGCTAAATGGGAATAGCCTTATTTAAAACTGCGACATTTCTAGCGAATACCCCTTTAGATTGAGTCCCCCGAATTTCTTCTTCTCTCGGTCCCAACTTTGGTTGGTTTCAATGGAATTTGTTTCGGGATTGTAAATCACTTCCAAATATTTGGTCTGGCG
>WTJP01000009.1:1315-4203 GCA_011526275.1 Candidatus Arcticimaribacter sp.
TTGTACTCTATTTCTACAAATTTTAATTCCAATTGATTCTTCACCTTTACTTGTGCGATAAATCGATGCTTGTGCATTTTATTGGCATGACTTGTAAAAGTGGTATAGGCGTCCCAAAGTATATTGTCGGTGTTTTCTACAATCTTTGGAAACTTCTCTTCAATATAGAATCTTATTTTGCGCTCAATCTCGTCTATATTGATTGGAATGAGTTCTCCCGCCGAATTATCTAAACCTTCGTGTTGTTCAATGAAATCTTCAAATATAACTTCGTTATTGTCTTGAGCATGAACTGAAAAACAAACAGAGGTGAGGAGAAATCCTAAATAGAAAGTGCGCTTTAGCATAATAATATAGTTACAATAGGTCAGTTATGACTTCAACAAATGTAGTACAATGCAGTGAAATGGGCTAATTCGTCTTTTATTCGCTATCGCTAATGGGAATTAGGCCACTTTTCTGTTCCAAATGATGTTTGTTGGTTGAGCTAATTGTCAGTGTAATGTTAACACAATATTACGTGAAATCTTCTGCTTGATAGCTTGTCAAATCCCCATCGTTTTAGTTTCTATTTTGTCAGTAAAAACGTTTTAGAATTGCCGCATTGATAAATCGATAGTTACTGGATAAAAAACAGTAAGATTGCGACTATTTCCGCTCCTATATTTGCACTGTAGAATTAACCTATAAAAAAACATACCCATGAAAAATGCAATTCTTTTCTTCCTTTTGAGTGCTTTATCTGTCAACGAACCTACAGTAAAGGTTAATGAAATTACAGCTGAAACAGTCGTTTCTGCCATTGCAAAAAAGGATTTTGATTTAATCAATTCAGCATTCGACCAACGTTTGCTCAACCCGAATGAAATATATAACGGAAAATACCTTTTGTTTCACGCCATCGATCAAGACAATGCCGAAATGGTACGTCTATTAATTAGTCGTGGCGCACGTCTTGATTATATAGATGAAGAAGGATATAATCCAAAAGAATATGCACGAAGAACACAAAAAATCCATGCTTTAGCAGAGATAATAGTGATTACGGCATAATTGTTTGTCTTGTTTGTTGAAAAGGCCTCCCATTTCGGGAGGCTTTTTTTATTTCTAGTTGTTTTTGCAGCAAAACTTTTGATACCTTGTTTGGAAATTTGAATGAAGATGATGCAACGTTTATTTTTCCTGTTAATGCTTGTGGTTACAGTAGGTAATGCGCAAGAACAATTCTCGCCTTCATGGCTTAAAAATACACCAGCCCGAAATATAGGACCGGGTGGCATGAGTGGTCGTGTTACGACCATCGATGTCGTTTTGTCCGACCCAGATATTATTTATGCCGGTACCGCTTCAGGTGGGGTCTGGAAATCCACCAGTGGTGGTATAAATTGGTCGCCAATTTTTGATGATCAAGTTACCGCTTCAGTAGGTGCTATTGCTATTCAACAATCCAACCCCGATGTGGTTTGGGTTGGAACAGGGGAGGGGAACCCCCGAAACAGTCTCAACGGCGGATACGGAATATTTAAATCCTTAGACGGTGGTAAAACTTGGAAATCCATGGGCTTGGAAAAGACCCGTCATATTCACCGCATCATTATCGATCCCACTACACCAACGACGGTTTATGTTGCCGCGATTGGTTCTCCTTGGGGAGAACACCAAGAACGCGGAATCTACAAGACTACGGATGGCGGTAAAAACTGGAAAAAAGTCCTTTATCAAAACCCAAAAACAGGCGCTGCTGATTTGGTTGTGGATCCCAACAATCCGAATAAACTTATTGCAGCGATGTGGGAACACAAGCGCGACCCGTGGTTTTTTAATTCAGGAGGAGCGGGAAGCGGACTTTTCATCAGCTATGACGGTGGTGAGCATTGGACAGAAAAAACAGAGGAAGACGGTTTGCCGGCTGGAGAATTAGGACGCATTGGTTTAGCCATAGCCAAAAACAAACCCAATGTGGTTTACGCCTTAGTAGAAGCCAAAAAGAACGCCCTCTATAAATCGGTTGACGGCGGGGAGAAATGGAAAAAAGTCAATGACAAAAATGACATAGGCAATCGCCCGTTCTACTATTCTGATATTCGTGTTGATCCTCAAAATGAAAATCGTCTTTATTCGGTCTTTACTTATGTCAACGTATCAGAAGACGGAGGAAAGAATTTCACCCAACTCATGCCTGCCTACGGGGTGAGTAATGGCGTACACCCCGACCACCACGCTTGGTGGATTCACCCTGACGATGGGAATTTTATGATTGATGGAAACGACGGTGGACTCAATATCACCCGCGATGGGGGAAAATCCTGGCGTTTTGTTGGGAATATTCCAGTGGCGCAATTCTATCACATTAGCGTGGATAACGAAATTCCATACAATGTTTACGGGGGAATGCAAGACAACGGTTCATGGCGAGGTCCAGCCTACACTTGGCGTGTTCAGGGAATACGAAATTCCTATTGGCAAGAAATTGCCTTTGGCGATGGCTTTGACGTAGTTCCCGACCTAGACGATTCTCGTTTTGGATATGCCATGAGTCAGCAGGGCTATGTATCTCGTTACGATTGGAAAACAGGAAATAATTATTCGGTACGACCAACGCATCCCGATTCAGATGTTCGTTTGCGTTTTAATTGGAATGCCGCAATTGGTCAAGACCCTTTCGATAATAGTACCGTCTATTTTGGAAGTCAGTTTGTACATAAAAGCACCGATAAAGGACTCACTTGGGAAGTCATCTCTCCCGATTTAACCACCAATGATCCCGAGAAACAAAACCAAAGTGAGAGCGGTGGATTAACCCTAGATGCTACAGGAGCTGAAAACCACTGCACCCTCTTGGTAATTGAACCTTCTCCGCTTGAACGCAATATGCTCTGGGTCGCCTC
>WTJP01000009.1:4303-8208 GCA_011526275.1 Candidatus Arcticimaribacter sp.
AAGGAGAAGCGCTTTTGGTTGCCAATGACTATCGTCGTTTTAATTACACTCCCTATGCCTACCGCACCACCAACTATGGGAAAACCTGGAAACGAATCGTCGATGCGAAAGATGTAGAAAGTTATACCCTTTCTATTGTGGAAGACCCCGAAACGGCTAATCTATTGTTTTTGGGTACCGACGATGGACTTTATTTTTCCCTCAATGCGGGAGAGCAGTGGCAAAAAATGGATGCTAAGGTGTTCCCCACTGTTTCCACCAAAGATTTAGTAATACATCCTAGAGAACACGATTTGATCATTGGAACTTTTGGTCGTGCAGCATGGGTACTAGACGATATCCGTCCGTTGAGGACTTTGGCTAAGGCCAATGGGACTTCATCTGGAGATGCTCAACTCTTTTCTCCTCCACCAGCCTATTTGGCCGCTTACCAGCAGCCCACAGGATCGCGTTTTGGAGCCGATGCCATGTACCATGGAGAAAACAGGAAATACGGCGCCATGTTCACCTATTTTTACAAGGCAGCTTCTGAAAAAGCTTCGCAAACAAAAGACAGTCTAAGCTTAAAAATTTACGATGGCGATCGTTTGATTCGTACGCTAAAACGAAAAGCACCCAAGGAAACAGGACTGCATCGTTGGTATTGGAATATGGACGAAAAAGGAGTGGAGCGTCCACGAAGAAAAGCACGTGCCATGAAAAGAGAGCCATCAGGCGTTGGAGTTTTACCAGGAGAATATTTAGCTGTTTTAGAAACACCTACCCATCAAAATACGGTGAGCATAGAAGTACGTGTAGATCCTCGAATAGAACATGATCTCGACGGGATGAAAGCGCAATATGCCGCTTTAAAATCACTAGAAAACATGACGACTGTTGCGGCTAAAGCGGTGAAACAATTAACGGCTTCAAAAGAAACTTTAAACGATTATCAAAAGCGTTTAGCGAAAAAAGATAAGGGAGCACACAAGGAGTTAATTGACCAGTGTAAATCCACTTCAAAGGAAATCACTGCCCTTGTTGATTTGTTCTTAGGGAAGGAAGACAAGCGCCAAGGTATTGTGCGTAATCCAAAAAGCACAGTAATGACGCGAATTAATTTGGCCAGACGCTATATAGCTTCACGTCCTAGTGGATTGAATTCCACCGAGAATGTCCTCATGGACCACGCAACAACTGATGTCAATGCAGCCTTAAAGCAGGTAAACGACTTTTATGCTGAGACTTGGCCAGCACTAAAAACAAAAATTGAAGCAGTAGATCTTTCAGGCTTTGCGCCTACAAAAGTATTTACACTAGAAGACTAAAGTTGATCGAGGAGTTGCTCTAGGGCAATTCCTCGTGATCCTTTGAGTAAGATAGTTTTGCCTTCCAAGTTGTGCTCTTGTAGTGCAATACTTACCTCTGCTGTAGTTTTAAATACGTTAAAATATTTTGGATAGTTGGTCGATTCAAAAAAGGGTCCTACCAAATACACTTTTTCAAAATGTAGTTTTTCCAATTGATCAACGATAGATTGGTGTTCTGTAGTACTGTATTCTCCTAACTCGAGCATGTCTCCTAAAATGACAACTTTCCCTGCATTATTTGAAGAAGAAAAAGCTTTTAGTGCTGCTGTCATACTGCTTGGATTAGCATTGTAGGCATCGAGTAACAAGCGGTTTTTTTCCGTTGTCTTCCACTGGGAGCGATTATTGGTTGGGGTATAACTTGCAATACCCTGTTGAATTTGTTCTGGGCTTAATTCGAAAAATACCCCCATGGCAACAGCAGCATTTAAGTTGCTAAAGTTGTATGCTCCGGTTAGGTTCGAAGTAATTTCCATACCATTGCTGTGCACCACGCAAAAGCCCGCTTCATTTGTGCTATTGTGCATCTGCAAAGCCTTGTCTTGTTTAGCGCCAAAAACGATTTGATTTAGTCCCTTGCTTTGCTGCAACTGCTTTTCATCATCTCCATTAACAATTGCTTTTCCCTTTGTTTCTCTGAGGAAAGTGTAGAGTTCACTTTTTCCAAGAACAACGCCTTCAACACCACCAAAGCCCTCCAAGTGTGCTTTTCCAAAGTTGGTGATGTACCCTAGTGTAGGCCGAGCGATTTCAGACAAAAATGCGATTTCACCACGGTGATTGGCACCCATTTCGATCAAGGCAATTTCAGTCGAAGCATTCATTCGAAGCAAGGTGAGCGGAACCCCAATGTGGTTGTTTAAATTTCCTTGAGTTGCTAAAACATCAAACTTTTGCGATAAAACAGCGTAAATAAGTTCCTTAGTAGTGGTTTTACCATTGGAGCCTGTTAGGCCGATTACAGGAATGTTTAATTGCTCGCGATGGTATCGAGCCAATGCTTGTAAAGCCGTTAAGCTGTTTTCAACAAAAAGTGCATTTTCCGATGCTGGCTTGAAGTCCTTGTCATCATATACCACATATTTTGCTCCTGCATCTAAGGCGTCTTGCGCAAAGCGATTGCCGTTGAAGTTTTCACCGCGTAAGCAAAAAAATAAGCTCCCGTGCTTGAGTTTACGGGTGTCGGTAGCCACTCCATTGCACGCTTTAAAGTATTGATATAGTCGAGCAATTTCCATATGTAAAAAAAGGCATCCGAGAATGCCTTTTGTAATGAATTAATATTTTAGAATTAACCTCTTCGTTTGTGACGAGCCGTTTTCTTATTCTTGCTTTTAGAACCTAAACGGGTCATAGCACAACGGAAGCCGATGTAGTCGGTCGCTATATATTGAGGCAAGAAACGACGTTGTGCTGGGTCTAACCAATAAGCACGGTCTTTCCAAGAGCCACCTTTATATACACGCACTTCATCGGTAATTAAACTGGTGCGTTTACTCGATTTATCTTTTTTGCGAATCTTGTTACCTTCTTCATCTAAAGTCACACGAGGTGTTTGTGGAGCATCATACATCGCAGATGATCCTGGGAAGGCTTCTGCCAATTCTTCAGGTGATTTTGATCCTTGTTCAGTATATTTTCTTGAAGAAGCTAGATCTCCATCGCGATAATTTCTGTTTTCACTTTGGGTAAAGTTTTGGCGTAAGAAGGTCTCTTCCTCATCTACGGGTTGCAATTCCAGTTGTCCAGGAATTCGTTTCAATAAAACTTTACCGTTAGGTAAGGTGTCGTAAACCAATTGATCTGGAGAAATTACTTGCGCTTTCCCGTCTTCTCCAATCACTTCTTTAAGGTAAACATTCCCACGATAGTAGTTGAAGTCATTTGCCTCGTCATCTACAATAGGACGATAAACATCCGAAACCCATTCGGCTACGTTTCCAGCCATGTCATAGACACCATAGTCATTGGGAGGGTAGGCTTTTACTTGAATGGTAATATCAGCTCCATCGTCAGACCAACCGGCAATTCCGCCGTAGTCTCCTTTTCCAAGTTTGAAGTTGGCCAATTGATCTCCTTCCGTTCTTCTTTCGTCAGAACGGGTGTATTCTCCTGACCATGGATATTTTTTCTTTCCGCGATAAGCGTTGTATTCACGTTCTCCTGCTAGTGCAAGTGCTGCATATTCCCACTCGGTTTCTGTGGGGAGTCGGTAAGAAGGCAATAAAATTCCTTTGTCTACTCCGGCATACACATTGACCTCTGCGGTATCTTTTTTCACTTTACCTCTTTTCCCAGCGATACTGTCGATTTTTCCACCATAGGTTTGTCCTGGTACTTTTAAATACGCACTTGTACTAAAGGTGCTGTTGGCATCAACAACATCAGGATTGTAGCGGGTATCTTTTTCTAAATATTGCTCGCGCTCAAGAATAAATTCATTTACACGGTCGGTGCGCCACTCAGCAAACTGAACAGCTTGCATCCAGTTTACCCCCACGACAGGATATTCTGCATAAGCGGGGTGACGTAAGTAGTTGGTGGTGAGTTCTTCCA
>WTJP01000009.1:8308-30522 GCA_011526275.1 Candidatus Arcticimaribacter sp.
ACAGGATATTCTGCATAAGCGGGGTGACGTAAGTAGTTGGTGGTGAGTTCTTCCACATAGCCCAATTGGTTGCGCCATACAAGCGTATCAGGTAGGGCACCTTGATAAATTAGTTTGTATTGAGGATTGTCCTGTGGGAAAACATATTTCAACCAGTCTAAATATTCGAGATACATTAGGTTAGTCACCTCCGTTTCGTCGATATAAAAAGACATCACGTGTTGACGTGTTGGCGTATTGTTCCAATCGTGCATTACATCGTCTTGAACCTGACCTTTGGTGAAGGTACCCCCTTCAATAAAAACAAGACCGGGCCCTGTTTCTTGATCTTCAAAATCGACATTGTATTGGAATCCTCCTTTTTTAGAATTGATGCTCCAGCCCGTTGCACGCGACTGGTTGTTTCGTCCACAAGAGGCGAAAACCATGGCCCCAAGGGCGACAAAGAGAGAATACTTCGAAAAAACCTTCATGTTCATCTGTTTTGACTTAAACATAAATCTTACCGCAATTTACAAATATTAACGTGGGTTAAAACAAATTGCAGCTAGACATATTTTATTATTTAACGTTGCCTCTACAGGATTATTGTGGTGTATTGAAGAAAAAATTTATTGACTATCTACACAAGAAAATAGGAATTCTAACGTTCTAGAAATACGAATTTTAATGAGAGAATGAACCGCATCTATAAGGTTTTGATTGTATTTATTGCCCTAGGTCTAAGCGCTTTAAGCGCGCAGAGCAATAGCCGTGTTATTACCACTGGTGTTCCATTTCTGTTGATTTCCCCCGATGCCCGCTCTGCTGGAATGGGTGAATTAGGAGTGGCAACTTCAGCCGATGTGTATTCGCAACAATGGAATCCTGCTAAATATGTTTTTTCTGAGAAAAGCCAAGGAGTAGGGATTAGCTATACGCCCTATTTGAGTAAACTCGTGGATGACATTTTCCTCGCCAACGTGACTTATTTTTCCAAAAACACTGAACGTAGTGCCTGGGGTGCGAGTTTAAAATACTTCAGTTTAGGCGATATAGAATTCAATGATTTGGTCAATAATACCATCATCCAACAAGGAATTGAACGCCCTAATGAATTGACTTTGGATATTTCTTACGGTTTATTGCTCAACGAAAAATTTTCTATGGCTGTTGCAGGTCGTTTTATTCGCTCCGATTTAAAGGTTTCGAGTGATATGGACGCGACCCCCGCCACTACACTAGGTGTCGATATTGCCGCCTACTATCAAGGAGAAACTTTTGACTTGGGTTCTAACAAAGCCATGATGCGCCATGGAATTAATGTTTCCAACATTGGACCCCGTCTAAAATACGATGAAGGAGGGCAAAAAAACTACATTCCAACCAACCTTCGCATAGGTAGTGGTTTGGACCTTATACTGGACAGCAACAATTCGGTGAATTTTAATTTTGAATTAAACAAACTCTTAGTCCCTTCTCCAATAGCCGTGTTTAGTGATAGCGGAGAGTTTCAAGGTTATCAACAACCCGACATTACGTTTCTTAAAGGAATATTCGAGTCGTTTGGTGATGCTCCAGGAGGTTTTGAAGAGGAATTAAAAGAAATTACTTGGGCTGCTGGGATTGAGTATGTATTCCAAGACACCTTTGCACTAAGAACAGGCTATTTCAACGAAAGTCTAGAAAAAGGTTCCCGACGTTTCCTCACCTTAGGGGCTGGATTTAGCCTCGATTTTGCAACTATCGATATTTCCTATCTCTTCTCTACTTCTCGAATTCGAAATCCTTTGGAAAACACCCTGCGCTTTTCTTTGAACTTCAATTTGTCAGGGGGAATCCAAGGAGATGAAACTGCAGTTGCACAATAGGCAAAAAACATTTATTGATTGAAATATAATTGGTTAACCAGTTTTAGGTTTTAAGCAAAAAGTGGTATTTTTGCACCGAGATGTAAACCAATAACAATCCCTCACAGAATGAAAAAAATCACCAAGCAAACCTATATCGACTGGTATAGAGATATGTTTTTTTGGCGTAAGTTTGAAGATAAGCTTGCAGCTGTTTATATTCAACAAAAGGTTAGAGGATTTCTCCACCTTTACAACGGTCAAGAAGCTATTCTCGCAGGAGCTTTGCACGCGATGGAGCTAGGAAAAGACCGAATGATTACAGCTTATCGTAACCACGTGCAACCCATTGGAATGGGGGTGGATCCCAAAAGAGTTATGGCCGAGTTATACGGGAAGGCTACAGGAACGTCTAACGGTCTTGGTGGTTCCATGCACATATTCTCTAAGGAACACCGTTTCCACGGTGGTCACGGGATTGTTGGGGGACAAATTCCACTAGGTGCTGGAATGGCATTTGGAGACAAGTACCACAACACTGGTGCTGTTACCCTTTGTTTTATGGGAGATGGTGCGGTTCGTCAAGGTTCATTGCACGAAACACTTAACCTTGCTACCCTTTGGGAACTCCCCGTAGTATTTATTGTAGAAAATAATGGTTATGCCATGGGAACTTCTGTGGCAAGAACAGCATCACATCAAGAAATTTGGAAGTTAGGACTCGGGTATGAAATGCCTTGTGGACCTGTCGATGGTATGGATCCTGTTGCAGTGGCGAAAGCGTTAGATAAAGCCATGCAACACGCAAGAGACGGTAAAGGGCCTACTTTCCTTGAAATGAAGACCTATCGTTATCGCGGTCACTCCATGTCGGATGCCCAACACTATCGCACAAAAGCTGAGGTAGAAGAGTACCGTAAAATCGACCCTATTACCCAAGTCAAAGACATCATCTTAGAGAAAAAATACCTTAGTGAAGATGAGATTTCAGCAATTGAAGCTGAGGTGAAAGCACAGGTAGCCGAATGTGAAAAATTTGCAGAGGAATCTCCTTATCCAGAGAAATCTGTAATGTATGATGCGGTGTATGAAGAACCCAATTACCCATTTCTAAAACATAAATTAAGCTAAACATGGCAGAAATAATCAACATGCCTCGCTTGAGCGATACCATGGAAGAAGGAACCGTAGCTACTTGGTTCAAAAAAGTAGGTGACACGGTAAAAGAAGGCGATATTTTAGCAGAAATCGAAACCGATAAAGCTACAATGGAATTTGAAGCTTTTCACGAAGGAGAGCTTTTGCACATTGGAATCGAAGAAGGACAAACCGCTCCAGTTGATGCTTTATTGGCTATCATTGGTCAAAAAGGCGAAGACATTTCAGCTTTACTTGGTGGAGGTGCAGTTGCAGAAGCAACAAGCGAGACTGCTCCTGTTGAAGTAGTAGAAGCAAGTTCAGCTCCTGCTGAATTACCAGCTGGTGTGGAAATCATTACCATGCCTCGTTTGAGTGATACCATGGAAGAAGGAACAGTTGCTAGCTGGCTTAAAAAAGTTGGCGATACAGTTACTGAAGGCGATATTTTAGCAGAAATTGAAACCGATAAAGCCACGATGGAATTCGAGGCTTTTTATGGAGGAACGCTTTTGCATATTGGAATCCAAGAAGGTGAGTCGGCGAAAGTTGACAGTTTGTTGGCCATTATTGGAGATAAAGATGCCGATGTAGAGCAGGCCCTTGCTTTTGCAAACGCCTCAAACGCTCCTGCGGTAGAGGTGAAGGAGGAAGCGCCAAAAGCGGCACCAGCTCCAACTCCTGCAACTCCTGCCCCTGCGCCAGTAGCAGCAGCTGTGGCAGCACCCACTCCAGTTCAAAACACTTCGGGAAGAGTAATCGCTTCTCCATTGGCAAAACGCCTTGCAGAAGAGCGTGGTATCCAGCTTGCCCAAGTTCAAGGATCTGGTGATGGTGGAAGAATCATCAAACGCGATATCGAACACTTCAAAGGAGGTGGAATGGCAGTTTCAGCGGCACCACAAGGCATTGAGTCTGTTGTTGAGCTTGCGAACAATCAAATGCGTAAGACTATCGCTAAGCGTTTAGGGGCTTCTAAGTTTACTGCGCCACACTACTACCTTGGCGTAGAATTCGACATGGAAAACGCTATGGCTTTCCGCCAGCAATACAATTCCATGCCCGATACCAAAATATCGTTCAACGATATCGTGGTCAAGGCTACTGCGAAAGCATTAAAAGCGCATCCAGAAGTGAATTCCCGTTGGTTTGACGACAAAATTGTGCAACACCAGCATGTTCACATGGGAGTAGCTGTAGCTGTGGAAGACGGTCTAGTTGTTCCCGTAGTTAAGTTTGCCGATGAATTGAGCTTACCGCAAATTGGAGCGCAAGTGCGCGACTACGCAGGAAGAGCTAGAGAAAAGAAACTCACCCCAGCAGAAATGGACGGAAGTACTTTCACCATTTCTAACCTAGGGATGTTTGGTATAGAAACCTTTACTTCAATCATCAACCAGCCCAACTCTGCAATTCTTTCGGTAGGGGCTATTGTAGAGAAGCCAGTGGTTAAAAACGGTCAAATTGTGGTGGGGCACACCATGAAAATGACACTCGCTTGTGATCACCGTTCTGTAGACGGAGCAACTGGAGCACAGTTTTTACAAACCCTTAAAGGATTTATCGAGAACCCAATTACCATGTTGGTGTAGGTTTTCTTCGATACCCAAGAAATATACCCGCCTTTGTGCGGGTTTTTTTATCTTTAAAGAAAAACAAGTGAAAACACTTTTAATCACGGGTGCTGGAAAAGGAATTGGTCTCTCCACCGCTTTATTAGCCGCAAAAGCAGGGCATAAAGTCATTGCTATTTCTAGAAATATTTCAGCTTTAAATCAAGTAGAAGGCATTACGCCTTATGCTGTTGATCTATCCAATGAAAATGAAATTACTGCTTTTGTCAATGCATTAGAAGTTGAGGTCATCGATGTGCTCATCAACAATGCAGGGGCTTTAACCAATACTTCTTTTGAAGGGAGTGATTTTAAGCTGTTTGAGAAAATTTACAAAGTGAATGTTTTTGGCTTGGCAGAATTGACCCGTCAACTCCTCCCTAAAATTTCCAAATCGGGGCATGTAGTGAATATCAGTAGCATGGGAGGGATTCAAGGCAGTGCTAAATTCCCGGGCCTTTCCATTTACAGCAGCAGCAAAGGAGCTGTGATTACTTTGACAGAATTATGGGCAGAAGAGTACAAAGAAACAGGGCCTCGCTTTAATGCGCTTGCTTTGGGTGCTGTGCAAACACAAATGTTAGCCGATGCATTTCCTGGCTTTCAAGCCCCAGTTACAGCCGATGAATTTGCACACTATCTTTTAGATTTCAGTCTCCAAGCACATCGCTATTATAACGGGAAAGTACTTCAGGTGTCCTCATCAACACCTTAAGAAACAAGGTGTATGCAAGATTTTTACGCCTACATTCCCGCTGCAGCGCAAAATAAGCTAGAAGCTGTTTTAGCGCAGCACCCCATTGAAATAAAAGTTGTCAATGCCCGAAAATCAAAGCATGGAGATTTCAGAAAACTCCCTTCAGGTAAGGTGCAAATCACACTGAATGTTCAAGCAAACCCATACCGATTTCTCATTACCCTGCTGCATGAAATCGCACATCATTTAGCTTTTAAGTGGTATGGATTTCGCATTGCACCGCATGGAAAAGAATGGAAACAAACCTTTAGAGAACTCAGTGCTCCTTTTCTTGTAGCGACTATTTTTCCTCAACCGCTTTTGGGGGTGTTTGCTCAGCACCTAAAACGTCCCAAAGCAAGTAGCGACACGGATGTTAACTTGGGAATGGCTTTAAGGGAATTCGACCCGCCCACCGATAAATTAACTATCTTAGAGCTGCCACATGCGTCCCTATTTCAATTGGATGACGGACGTACTTTTGAAAAAGGACCACAGCGAAGAAAACGCTTTGAATGTCGTTTAAAAGGAACGCAAAAAGTGTATCTTTTTCAGCCCAATGCCGAGGTGCATTTAATTAAACAAGAATGAAAGAAAGCCAACCGAATTATGCGCTCATCATGGCAGGAGGTGTTGGAAGCCGCTTTTGGCCTACCAGTACCGCCAGCTTTCCCAAACAATTTCAAGATTTAACCGGCTGCGGTAGAACATTGCTTCAGCAAACCGTTGATCGACTCGAGGGAATTTTGCCCTTAGAAAATATATACATCCTTACCAATGCAGACTATTTGTCTTTGGTGAGTGCACAACTCCCCGAGCTCCATCAAAAACAAATCATTTGTGAGCCTGCTCTTCGAAATACAGCCCCTTGTATTCTCTATGCCGCACTAAAAATTCAGCAGCTGAATAAGGAGGCCAATATGATAGTCTTGCCCAGCGACCACTTCATTGATCAACTTGAGGCATTTCAAGCCAATGTTTTGCTGGCTTTTGAGCGTGCAAAACAACAGGACGAGTTAATCACCTTTGGTATTCCTCCAACATCACCCCACACGGGCTATGGCTATTTAGAAGTTGAAGATAAAAAAGCGCCCCTAAGTCCAATTGTAAAATTCACCGAGAAGCCCGATCTAGAAAAGGCAAATGCCTTTATAAAAGCAGGAAATTACTTTTGGAATTCTGGCTTATTCGTTTGGTCGTGCAGGACCATTATCAAGGCTTTCGAACGCTATCAGCCCGAAATGTTACGCCTTTTTCAAGCCGGGATACCTCATTTTGACACGCCAGCTGAAGCGGATTTTCTACTGAGCGAATACCCAAAGGCAGAGAATATTTCTATTGATTATGCCATTTTAGAGCCCTCTTCCAACATCCTTATGTTGAAGGCCTCTTTTTTGTGGAACGATCTAGGGACATGGACTTCCCTCTACGATCAATTGAGTAGTGGCATGGAGAGCAATGTTTCGGTAAAAGCGAAATTGATAGCCGAAGAAGCAAAGGGGAATATGGTTTATTCTTCTTCCGACAAAATTATTGTGATAAAGGGCTTAGCCGATTACGTGGTTGTGGACGAAGACAAGGTGTTGATGATTTATCCTAAAGGGGATGATCAAAGCGTAAAAGAACTTCGGCAAAAAACCAAAGATCAATTCGGGGAAGACTTAGCTTAATTAGTGGCTTTCCTCGAGGTAAACCTTCCTTACTTTTTTAAATAATTCTGAAGAATAAACAAAGTCGGTAACCGCTTCGTTGTCGGTTTTAAATATATCTTTATTCGTTCCTTCCCAGGCTTTATATCCTTCTTTTAAAAAGATAATTTTCTCCCCAATTTCCATGACCGAGTTCATGTCGTGGGTGTTGATCACTGTTGTGATTTGATATTCCTGCGTAATTTCTTGTATGAGGTTATCGATGAGGATAGCGGTTTTTGGATCGAGACCAGAATTGGGCTCATCGCAAAACAAATAGCTGGGATTCATGACAATGGCACGAGCAATGGCAACGCGTTTTTTCATTCCTCCCGAAATTTCTGCGGGTAATTTGTGGTTGGCATCGACGAGATTTACTCGGTCGATAGCAATGTTCGCTCGCTCGCGAATTTCATCTTCTGGCGCTTGGGTAAACATCTGCATGGGGAACATCACATTTTCTTCTACCGTCATGGAGTCAAAAAGGGCACTCCCTTGAAATACCATCCCCATGTCTTGCCGCAGTAAAGACTGTTCCTCTTCCTCCATGCTTGATAAGGGAACTTTATTGTAAATAATTTCTCCAGCGGTTACGCGATGAAGCCCTAAAATACACTTGAGGAAAACTGTTTTCCCAGAGCCACTTTGCCCAATGATCAAGTTGGTTTTTCCCTGTTCAAATTCAGCACTAATCCCTTTTAAAACGGCTGTTTTACCAAAAGACTTCTCTATGTTGTTTACTGCGATCATTAGGTGAGCAAAAGATTGGTGACAAAGGAATTCATGATGATAATAGCAACGCTAGTCCAAACAAAAGAGGTAGTACTCGCTTTCCCCACACCCAAGGCGCCACCCTTCATGTAATAGCCGTGGTAGGAGGGAATGGTAGCCAATAGCATGGCAAACAAAAATGTTTTGATAAAAGCATAAGTAACGTGAAAGGGATTGAACTCCAATTGCAGTCCTTCCACAAAATCGGCATGGGCTGAAAACCCTCCAGAAATACAGGCAACATAGCCTCCAAATATCCCTAGGAACATCGAAATAACAATGATGAAAGGGTAGAGGGTCATGGCGACTATTTTAGGGAAAATTAAATAGTTGTAGGTGTTTACACCCATTACTTCTAAGGCGTCAATTTGTTCGGTAACGCGCATGGTGCCTATTGACGAGGTGATGAATGAACCTACTTTTCCCGCCATAATTACCGAGATAAACGATGGGGCAAACTCAAGGATAATCGATTGTCGGGTCGCAAAGCCAACCAAGTATTTTGGCAGCAAAGGATTGTCGGAATTGATGGCGGTTTGGATCGCTACAACCCCACCCACAAAAAAGGAGATAAAGGCAACGATTCCCAAAGAACCAATAATGAGGTCGTCAATTTCCCGTACAATCAGCTTTCTCAAGACACTTCCTTTGGTGAATTTCCCAAAGGTTCTTTGGAGCATAATAAAATATCTTCCAATGTGTTCAAGCAATTTTATCATAGGTTAAAAATACGCATTTCCACCGATTTAGGGTGGGATTAGTTGCGCTTAAAAAAGGGAAGAAAAACTACACGCGGTAGGTAATGGCATTGATGTTCATTCCAGCCCCTACACTGGCGAATAAAACAACATCCCCTTTATTCAATTGATGACCTTCAAGCTCATTGTTGAGCACTTGGTCATAAAGGGTGGGAACGGTAGCCACAGAGCTATTTCCGTGTTTTTGGATATTCATAGGAAGTACATCGGCTGGAACGGGAGTGCGGTAAAGGCGGAAAAAGCGCTTCACTATAGCATCGTCCATTTTCATATTGGCCTGATGAATGAAGATTTTTTTCAAGTCAGCAATGTCTAGACCAGAGGCATCAAAGCAAACTTTCATGGCTTGTGGCACATGCGACAAAGCAAATTCATAGACCTTGCGTCCCTTCATCTTGATAAACTTTGTTTTATCTTCGGGCTGATAGGATTGCTCGTAGTTGAGCATGTCGATCTCATTATTTGAGGTGTAGGTAACGCTTTTGTGTGACAAGATGCCCGTTTCCCCTTCTCCTTTTTCAATGATGGTAGCCCCAGCACCGTCAGCGAAAATCATCGAATCGCGATCAACAGGGTCAATCACACGCGAAAGTGTTTCGGCGCCGATGACTAAACAGCGTTCTGCCATTTCAGCTTTTATAAAGGCATGGGCTTGAACAACTCCTTCAATCCATCCTGGACATCCAAAAAGTATATCATAAGCTACACAGTTCGGGTTTTCAATGCCCAAATGTGTTTTTACTTTAGACGAAATACTGGGTAAGGGTTCAGATTGGCTAGAATTTGGGCGAGTGTCTCCAAAATTATGCGCTACTATGATGTAGTCGATGGTCTCTGGGTCACAGCCTGCATTTTGAATTGCTTTTTTTGCTGCTGCTGCCGCCAAGTCAGAGGAGTTGATGTTGTCTTCGGCATAGCGACGTTCTTCAATCCCAGTGATGGAAGAAAACTTCTCAATTATTTCAGGTGCGTCAATAGCAAATGGATTTCCTTCCTCATCGAGGAATTTGTGCTCAGCAAAGGCACTATTTGGTATAATTCTATTCGGGACAGCACTTCCCGTACCTGAAATAATGGTTTTCATCAATCAATACAAATTCTAACCAAAGGTATAGCATGTGCTCAACGGCTGACTTTTCAGTGAAAAAAACCCACGATGTTCAACTCGTAATCTTAAGCTTTAAAACGAATACTAAATAGACGAAATACACTGATAAACACTAGTTTGTGTAGGATTCAACAGACGGGCAGCTACAAATTAAATTACGATCGCCAAAGGCTTCATCCACACGACGAACCGAGGGCCAGAATTTATTTTCACGAACAAATTCTAGCGGGTACAAAGCCTTGTTTCTGCTGTAAGCAAATGGCCATTCATCTTGGGTAGCCATGTCGAGCGTATGCGGTGCATTCTTCAGTAAGCTATTTTCATCGTGTTGCTCTTCTTCCAAAATCTCTGCAGCAATGGAAATCATGGCATCACAAAAACGATCGAGTTCCGCAAGATTTTCACTCTCGGTAGGCTCAATCATCATGGTGCCCGCAACAGGGAAAGAAACTGTAGGAGCGTGGAAGCCGTAATCCATTAAACGCTTCGCAACATCGACTACTTCAATGCCTTGTGCCTTAAAGGGTCTTAGGTCGATGATTAATTCGTGGGCCGAACGGCCGTTGTCTCCAACATACAAAATAGGGTAAGCTCCCTCAATGCGGTATTTGATATAGTTGGCGTTGAGAATTGCAATTTCAGTGGCTTTTTGTAAACCGCTACTGCCCAGCATTTCAATGTATCCGTAAGAAATGAGACAGGCTAAAGCCGATCCCCAAGGAGCAGCCGAGATGGCATCTATGGCTTGTTCACCTCCCGTTTTCACCAAAGGGTTAGAAGGTAGGAAAGGTGCCAAATGAGCAGCCACACAAATAGGGCCAACCCCTGGTCCACCTCCACCATGCGGAATGGCAAAGGTTTTATGCAAATTGAGGTGACAAACGTCTGCACCAATCGTTGCAGGGCTGGTGAGACCAACCTGTGCATTCATATTGGCTCCGTCCATATATACCTGTCCACCGTGTTGGTGAATCAAGTCAGTCATGTTTTTAATGTTGGATTCAAAAACCCCATGGGTAGAGGGGTAAGTAATCATCAAAGCAGCGAGTTCGTCTTGATGGGCTACTACTTTTTCTTGTAGATCATTCCAGTCGATATTTCCGCGTTCATCGGTCTTGGTTACCACTACCTTCATTCCTGCCATGACTGCAGAAGCAGGATTAGTTCCATGAGCAGAAGCTGGAATGATACAAATGTTACGGTGGTGGTCGCCTCTCGATTGGTGATAAGCGCGAATCACCATTAGCCCAGCATATTCTCCTTGCGCCCCAGAATTGGGTTGTAGAGAAGTTGCGGCAAAACCAGTAACCTCGTTGAGCTGTTGGGTGAGTTGACGCAATACTTCTTGGTAGCCTTCCACTTGATCGAGGGGAGCAAAAGGGTGTAAACTATTCCATTCAGGGGAACTCAAAGGCAGCATTTCGCTGGCGGCATTGAGTTTCATGGTGCAAGAGCCTAAAGAAATCATGGAATGGTTCAAGGCCAAATCTTTCCGTTCTAGTTTTTTGATGTAACGCATCAAAGCCGATTCAGAGTGATAAGAGCTAAACACAGGATGTGTCATATAAGCACTTGTTCGCTCTTGTTTTTCGGGTAAACGCTTAGTCGAAGCAGCTCCTGCTTTTGCTTTCTTTTCAGTAAAGGTTTCAAACACCTGCACGAGACGTTCAAAATCAGCCTCGGTGGTTGCTTCGTTGAGCGACACTACAGCCGAGTTGTTATCAGGGTAAAACAAATTGATTTCGTTTTCTTCGGCTATGGTTTTTAGTGCAGCGCTATCGACCTTTAAGTGAAGGGTGTCGAAGAAATAGTCGTTGAGCTGTTCGATGCCTAAATCACCAAGCAGCTGCTCCAATCGTTTTGCTTTACTGTGAATTTCTTCCGCAATGGCTTTTAAACCTTTTGGACCGTGGTAAACGGCATACATGCCTGCCATGACTGCCAAAAGTACTTGAGCGGTACAAATATTGGAAGTCGCACGGTCGCGCTTAATGTGTTGTTCGCGGGTTTGCAAGGCCATACGAAGAGCGGGTTTCCCGTCTAAATCTCGGGTTTGACCAATAATTCTACCCGGAATATTGCGTTTATAGTCTGTCTTAGTAGCAAAATAGGCTGCATGAGGTCCGCCATAGCCTAATGGAATTCCAAAACGTTGGGTGGTCCCTACCACCACATCAGCGCCATATTGACCAGGTGCTTCTAGCAAGGTTAAAGCGAGTAAATCGGCAGCAACAACTGTTTTAATGGAAAGGGCTTGGGCTTTTTCAATGGCAGCGCCTAGATCAATGATATCCCCGTTTTTACCCGGATATTGGAAAAGTGCCCCAAAGAAGGTCTCGTCGAGCACATCTATTTCTCCAATGACCAATTCGATTCCCACGGGTTGCGCACGTGTTTTGAGTAATGCAATGGTTTGGGGCAGCGTATTTTTATCGACAAAAAAGCGCTGAACATCAGCCTTTTTCTGTTCGCGTGTGCGCACAGCAAAAAGCAAGGTCATAGCTTCAGCTGCCGCGGTGCTTTCGTCGAGCAAAGAAGCATTGGCAAGTTCCATCCCGGTCAAATCAGCCACCACCGTTTGGTAATTGAAAAGGGCTTCTAAACGTCCTTGTGCAATTTCAGCTTGATAGGGGGTGTAGGCCGTGTACCAACCTGGGTTTTCTAGGATATTGCGTTGGATTACCGCCGGAACTATAGCAGGGTGATACCCCATGCCAATATAGTTAGTGAACAGCTTGTTCTTTTTCGCTAGTTTTTGAATCTTTTGCTGGAATTCATATTCGGAAATTCCTTCAGCTAAATTCAAGGGAGCCGCAAGGCGGATGTCGGCAGGTATCGTCTCTTCGATGAGTTGTGCAACATCTTTAACCCCAATGGCTTGGGTCATTTGAGCAATTTCACTTTCATTAGGACCTAGGTGTCGGTTCAAAAACATTTGCTTCTTTTTTTTAACAAAAATAATTCAAATTGAGATAAACCAAAACTTTTCAATGCTAGGAGCAAGCCAAGTTTTCAACCCTTGGTCATAACTTATAAACACTTTCCTTTATTTTTGCGCATGCGCTATCTCAACACCCTTTTTGAGGTCTATATCAAGGGGAGTTTTCACGTGGCTTTAATGGCCTTGTGTTTCTACCAAATCAACGCTTTTTTGTGGGCAATGCCCACTACCTTTTCTCAGCGCTTATTTGTCTTTTCTTTGGTTTTTGTGGGGTATAACGGGATTCGTTATTATCCTTTTCGTCCATCTCCAAAATCGACCCCGTGGCTCTATTGGGTGTTGTTGCCTTGCACTATCCCAATGCTTCTTTTCTCCCTTTTTCACTTTATTGCCTTAAGTCAAACAGCACAATTGCTTATTTTTTTGTGTTTTGTGTTGAGTAGTACTTATGTGATTCCGCTTCGTGCTGTGCTCAAAAATTTACGTTCATTTTACGGCTTGAAAATTTTCATCGTGAGTTGTTGTTGGACCCTCCTTACCGGCTTGTTCCCGCTGTTGGAGTCATCGGCCTGGGAGGGAGATAAAATCTTCTACTTAGGACTCTATTTTCTCTTGATTTTTGTGGCCATACTTCCGTTTGAAATCCGGGATTTAAGCCACGATGCTACCCATTTAGGCACAGTTCCTCAGCAATTGGGAGTAAGAAAAACCCGCTGGTTAGGTGTTCTACTATTGTTTTTTGTACTTAGTTCAAGCTATTTTATCCTCCCTTTTGAACCCATTGAATATATCGCTTTGATGAGTATGACGCTGGCCTATGCCATTCTACTTTTTAAGGTTAAGCCGGGAGATTCAGAAAATATTACTTTATTTTGGGCTGAAGCTGTTCCGGTTTTAGGTTGGGCAATTCTTTATTTAAATTCAAACACATGAGCTTACTTCTTTATATTTCTCTCGTATTTGCACAAACATTTAGTACCCTTCATTCGCCAAATGATTTCGCTAAATTGATGGAGCGCGATTATGTTTTAGTCGATGTGCGTACGCCAGAGGAGTTTGCCCAAGGCGCACTTCCTGAGGCGGTCAATATTTCGGTTACCGAACTTAGCTTTCCCTTTGAAATTGCAAAGCTGAACAAAGAAAAACCGGTGATGATTTATTGCAAGGGGGGTACCCGCAGTGCCCGTGCCGCTGTAGCCATGAAAGCTTTAGGTTTTGATGAAATCCACGAATTGGATGGTGGTTATATGGCCTGGCAAGCAGCTCAACTAAACCGCTAGTCCAGCGCGTTTGAGCAAGGCATCAACTTTGGGCGCCTTCCCCCGGAAACGCTTGTACAATTCCATGGGGTGTTCAGTTCCTCCTTTCGACAATATATGGTCGTGGAAAGATTGCGCCGTCTTCGCATCAAAAATTCCTTCCGATAAAAACAGTTCAAAGGCATCAGCGTCGAGTACTTCTGCCCATTTATAGCTGTAATAACCCGCCGAATAGCCACCTTGGAAAATATGAGAAAATGAAGTGCTCATACAATTTTCCGCTTCATCTTGTGTGAATTGAAAAGGTTGCATTACCTCCAATTCATGCGACTTAACATTGTCAATTTTAGTGCTTTCTTCTCCGTGCCATGAAAGGTCTAGAAAGCCAAAGCTGAGTTGTCTTAGGGTTTGCAGGCCTTGTTGGAATTGCCCCGCGCGCTTAATTTTCTCGATATAGTGTTGGGGGAGTGCTTCTCCGGTTTTATAGTGCCGCGCAAAAAGACTCAAAGCCTCCGATTCATAGCACCAATTCTCTAAAATTTGACTGGGAAGTTCTACAAAGTCCCAAGAAACACTGGTACCGCTAAGGGCTGCATAAGTGGTATTGGCCAACATGCCATGCAGGGCATGACCAAATTCATGGAAGAGGGTGGTAACTTCATTGAAAGTCAACAAGGCCGGTTGCTCGGCTGTTGGGGGTGAAAAATTACAAACAATAGATACATGTGGACGTTCTCCTGCACTTTGCGAACGATAGGAGGTCATCCAAGCTCCATTGCGTTTCCCTGCTCTTGGGTGGAAATCAGCATATAAAACGGCGTGGAATTTTCCGTCTTTCTGCACCTCATAGGCCAATACATCTTCGTGGTACACCGGGATGTCTTTTCTTTCGAGAAAGCTTAATCCAAACAATCGTTGAACTACTTCAAATAGGCCGTCGATTACTTTCGGTAGGGCGAAGTAGGGTTTTAATTCCTCTTCGTTGAAAGCGAAACGTTCTTGTTTTATTTTTTCAGCAAGGTAGGCAGTATCCCATTTCGCTATATTGGTATAGTTGAAGTGCTGGGCGCCATAGGCAGCGATTTCTTCCCATTCTGCTTTGGCTTTCGGGGCTGCTTTCTCTTGTAAATCGGTTAAGAAAGCACGCACAGTGGCTTCGTCTTTTGCCATGCGCTCTTCTAAAACAAAGGCTGCATGAGAAGGGTAGCCTAGTAAGTTGGCCCGTTGGTGACGCAATTGCACGATCTTTAAAACCGTTTCTTCGTTGTTGTTTTTGTTGGCTTGGAACCCGCGTTTTCCGAAGGCCAAACTCATTTCTTTTCGCAAGGCTCGGTTGTCGGCATAGGTCATAAAAGGAACATAGCTGGGGTAGTCTAGGGTGAACTTCCAACCTTCTTTCCCGTCTGCTTCGGCCAACTGTTTGGCCATGGCTAGCGTACTCTCTGGCAGGCCAGCAACCTCTTCTTCTTTGGTAAGAAGCATGGAGAAAGCGTTAGTGTCGTCTAGAACACGTTCTCCAAACTGCAAACTCAATTGCGCTAATTCTTGATCAATTGTGCGAAGGCTAGTTTTTTCCGCTTCATTCAAGAGTGCCCCGTTGCGCACAAAGGCTTTGTACTCTTTTTCTAAAAGGGTTTTTTGTTCTGGGCTTAAGCTGCTTTGATCGGCTTCATAAACAGTTTTGATGCGTTCAAACAACTGAGTGTTGAGTCGAATATCGTTTTGCAGTGCCGTGAGTAAAGGTGCTGCTTTTTGGGTTACCTCTTGAAGTGTTGCATTGGTTTCAGCACTGTTGAGGTTGAACAAAGCACCCGAGATGATGCCTAATCGTTTACCGCTTTTTTCAAGGGCTTCTAGGGTGTTTTCAAAGCTAGCTGCGGCTGTGTTTTGACAAATGGTCTCTATCTCTTCTCGCGTAGCCGTAATTTGATCTTCAATGGCAGGAAGAAAATGTGCTGCTTCGATTTGGTCGAAAGGGAGGGTAGAGAAGGGGGTTTTAAACGCTTCCAGTAAGGGATTGTTCACGATGAGAACTTTAGGGGTTTAACTTTTTTGATGAAGCGATGACTTTGGTTTTTAAAGCCTCTTTGTAATCAACAATGCGATTAAGGACATCGCTATTTCCACTGCCAATGATTTGTGCAGCGAGGATACCCGCATTTTTTGCACCGTTTAAAGCTACGGTAGCTACAGGCACTCCGCCGGGCATTTGTAAAATTGAAAGTACTGAATCCCAACCGTCGATTGAGTTACTCGATTTTACGGGAACCCCAATAACGGGCAGTGGGCTAATCGACGCTACCATTCCGGGGAGGTGTGCGGCACCGCCTGCTCCAGCAATGATCACTTTAATTCCGCGTTTATGGGCTTCTTTTCCATAATCCATCATTTTTTCTGGAGTGCGGTGTGCCGAAACTATATCGACTTCGTGCGCAATATTTAGTTCTTTCAGTACGTCAATTGCTGCTTGCATTACGGGTAAGTCGGATGCGCTTCCCATGATAATTCCTACTTCTGCCATTATTTTGTGATTACGGTGATCAAATCTTTTACTTTTTCTGCTTTTTCTCGTGCGCGAACAAGGTCGGCATCTACTATGGTAACATGTCCCATTTTTCGGAAAGGACGGGTTTCCTTCTTCCCGTAAATATGTGGGGTTACCCCTTCTATGCTAAGAGCAGCTTCAATGTTTTCATAATGCACCGCTCCTGTATGCCCTTCGGCACCCACAAGGTTGACCATAACCCCGGCCACAACGGCTTGTGTACTGCCTAGGGGTAAATCAAGAACAGCTCTAATGTGTTGTTCAAACTGGTCGGTAAGGGTGGTTTCTATGGTGTGGTGCCCACTGTTGTGTGGTCGTGGGGCAACTTCATTCACGAGTACTTCCCCATTTTCAGTGAGAAACAACTCAACCGCTAGGAGTCCCACATGGTTGAGTGCATTGGACACTTGCAGGGCAATTTGGGTCGCTTTTTCTTTCACTTGTTCGGGAACCCGTGCTGGGCAAAGTACATATTCTACTTGGTTCGCTTCGGGGTGGAATTCCATTTCTACCACGGGGTAGGTCACGGTTTCTCCCGATGCACTTCGTGCAACGGTTACGGCTAGTTCGTGCGTAAATGGCACCAACTTTTCCGCCAAACATTCTTGGTCTTGCAGTTGGTCGACATCTGCCTGCGAGCGAATAATGCTCACCCCATTTCCGTCATAGCCCAACAAGGCGGCTTTCCACACAAATGGGAAAGCAAGTTTATTGCTGTCGATAGCCTGTTGCAACACGCTTTTGTTTTCAAAGCGTTGGTGCTTGGCAGTGGGAATATGGTGCTGCTGATAGAAGTCTTTTTGTACTCCTTTGTTTTGTATCAATTCAAGGGTAGCTGCACTGGGGTAGGTTTGAACCCCCTCTTTCTCCAATTGGCGTAAAGCCTCTGTGTTGACATGTTCAATCTCGATGGTCAAGACATCAAGTCCTTTTCCAAAGTCATAAACGGTTTGGTAGTCGCTAAAATCGCCTTGTACAAAGTGGTCGCAAGCCAAGCGAGAAGGGGCGCTAGCACTGGGGTCGAGTACATGGGTACAAACGTCCCATTTACGGGTGGTGTACAATAACATTTTCCCCAATTGACCTCCGCCTAGAATGCCTAATTTCGCTGGAGAAGAAAAATACTGCATAAATCTTTTTGGCAAAAATACGCATATATCTTTGATTGGGGAATGTCAAGTGACAAAAGCCTTATTTTGGTATCTTTGCCTTTCAAATAATCAAACTATGATCAACTTAGTTCTCTTTGGAAAGCCAGGAGCAGGAAAAGGCACGCAAGCCGAGTTTTTAAAATCCCACTACCAATTGGTGCATATCTCAACCGGAGATGTCTTTCGTTTCAACATTAAAAACGAAACAGCACTTGGGAAATTGGCCAAGTCTTATATCGATCAAGGAGATTTAGTACCCGACCAAGTGACCATCGACATGCTCGAGGCCGAGGTAGAGAAAAATCTTCAAGCCAAAGGATTTATTTTCGATGGCTTCCCGCGCACTGAAGCCCAAGCACAAAGTTTGGACGCTTTCCTTGCGAAAAAAGAGATGGCGGTTTCTGGAACCATTGCCTTAGAAGCCAACGACGACGAGTTGGTTGCACGTTTACTAAAACGCGGAGAAACCAGTGGTCGTTCAGACGATCAAGACGAGGCAAAAATCCGCAATCGTTTCGACGAGTACAACGAAAAGACGGCACCACTTAGAACGTTCTACACAGCACAAAATAAATTTCACAGCATCAACGGGATTGGTTCCATCGAGGAAATCACCCAGCGTTTGATGGCTGTAATCGATAGCCTTTAAACAAGATAAATGACCGAAGGTAATTTTGTTGATTACGTCAAATTAAATATCGCTTCTGGAAACGGAGGCAAGGGTTCGGTTCATTTACACCGCGAAAAATACATCACCAAAGGGGGACCCGACGGGGGAGATGGAGGACGTGGAGGACATGTGATTGCCCGTGCTAACCCTAACCTTTGGACACTCTATTCCTTTAAGTTTAAACGTCATTTTTCGGCTGGCCACGGGGAGCACGGAAGTAAAAATAGAAGCTCTGGTGCACAAGGAGAAGACATCTACATCGATGTCCCGCTGGGAACTTTAATTAAGAATACCGAAACCGAGGAATTGATTACGGAAATTACCGAAGCAGGACAAGAGGTGGTGCTTTTGGAAGGCGGTTTAGGCGGTCGCGGGAACTGGCACTTTAAGTCGCCAACCCGACAAACGCCGCGCTATGCTCAACCGGGGATTAAAGGAACCGAGTTGCAAATCACCTTGGAGATGAAGGTGCTAGCTGATGTAGGCTTGGTGGGCTTTCCCAACGCAGGAAAATCGACCTTACTCTCGGCCTTGACTTCGGCTAAACCCAAAATTGCCGACTATGAGTTCACCACCCTAAAACCCAATTTAGGGATAGTGGAATACCGCGATTTTCGCTCCTTTGTTATGGCTGATATTCCCGGAATCATTGAAGGAGCTGCCCAAGGCAAAGGACTAGGGCACTATTTTCTTCGCCACATTGAACGCAATGCGGTTTTGCTCTACCTCATTCCAGCAGACGCCAACGATATCAAAAAAGAGTTTTCCATTTTAAGGAGAGAATTACAAGAGTTCAATCCGGAATTACTGGATAAAAAATACGTGATTGCCTTGTCCAAATGCGACCTGCTCGATGAGGAGTTGAAGGCAGAATACGCCCAAGAGATGAAGGAGCAATTTGGAGACCTTCCCCACCTGATGATTTCTTCCGTAAGTCAACTGGGATTAATGGGCTTGAAAGATCTACTGTGGGGACTAATCAATGAGGAAAACCCATGAGATGGGTCGTTTTCTTCTTCTTTCTTTTCTCGCTGGGAACCACAGCCCAAGAACGTCCCATTTTTGAACGCTTCGATGAAGGTTTAGCGGCAGAGTATAAGCAAAAATACCGCGAGCTTGAAAAGTCATCTGCCAGTGAAATGGAGGTGCTGGAACAAAAAATCAAGCTTTCTACGGCCTACAAGGAATACGACGACTTAATGGACGCCTTGGAAGATAAGTTAGCGATAACAGAAACCGCCGAGTTGCGCTATTATCTGGGCGGAATAAACGGCATCAAAGCCCTGAGTGTTTATCGGCTTTTTGCACTCCCTTATGTTCGCTCCATGTTGTACAATTTTAAGCAGGCCATTGCCTTAGATCCAACCTATACCCCAGCCCTTGAAGCCTATATTGAATCGCTTTGTCTGGTGCCTTCCATTATAGGAGGAGATGTCGAAAAGGCCATACAATTGTCCGATAAATTGATGCAGCTCAACAAAGTAGAAGGGTATTTTTCCAAGGGATTTATTTCAAAATCTCTAGGAGAAGAAGCAGCTGCTGTCTCCGCTTATTCACAGGGATTTATCGCTTTGGAAGCATTGGATTTTTGCCAATCAGATCAAGAGGCATTTTTTAAAGACAAGTCGCTTAATTTTTCCTTTAAAATTGCTGAAGCCAGCACCCGTTTTGGGATATATCCACAACTTGGTCTTTGTGCCATTGACTACTTTATCGCTCACAAGAGCGATGCCTATAACATCCCCTTTGAATGGGCTTACTTCCGTAAAGCGCAACTTCATTTATTGCTGAACGATAAAATTGCAGCAGAAGGGGCGATTGAAAATGCATTAGCAATACAACCAAATTTTGATAAGGCCCAGGCCTTAAAACAAGCACTTTAATTCGACATGAAACACATTCATTTTATTGCAATTGGGGGCAGTGCCATGCACAACCTAGCACTAGCACTTCACGGAAAAGGTTACCGTGTTTCGGGCAGCGACGATGCTATCTTTGATCCCTCTAAATCTAAATTGGAAAAAGCGGGTTTGCTGCCTGAGGAATTGGGTTGGTTTCCAGAAAAAATCACTGCGAATTTAGACGGGGTAATCTTGGGGATGCATGCTAAAAAAGACAATCCAGAGTTGTTAGCTGCCCAAGCCTTAGGCTTGCCCATTTACTCCTATCCTGAATACCTCTACGAGCAAAGCAAAGACAAAACCCGTGTGGTAATCGCCGGAAGTCACGGAAAAACTTCCATCACTGCCATGGTCTTGCATGTGTTGAATTATCACGACCAAGAGGTTGATTTTATGGTAGGCGCACAACTCAAAGGTTTCGAAACCATGGTGCATTTAACCGATCACAACGACTTTATGCTCATTGAAGGAGACGAATATTTGTCTTCTCCCATCGATTTACGCCCAAAATTTTTGTGGTATAAACCCAATGTGACTTTGATTTCGGGGATCGCATGGGACCATATCAATGTTTTCCCCACTCTCGAAAGTTATGAAGATCAATTCCGTCAATACATAGAAACCATAGTTCCTGGCGGAGCATTGGTTTACAATCAAGACGATGCAGTACTCACACGATTGGTTGCACTATCGCAAAACACCATTCGCAAACAAGGCTATCAAACCCCACCCGCTTTTATTGAAGATGGGATTACCTACCTTGAGACGCCCGAGGGGGACTTACCCCTTTCCATTTTTGGGCAACACAATTTGGCCAACCTTGCCGGAGCTAAATGGATTTGTCAATTGATGGGAATCGATGAACTCGATTTTTACGAAGCGATTGAAAGCTTTGGTGGAGCTGCCAAACGTTTGGAAAAAGTAGCGCAAGGAAACAGTGCTCACTTGTTTAAAGACTTCGCCCATGCCCCCAGTAAAGTAAAAGCGACAGCCACGGCTGTAGCGGAACAATTTAGCGGTTTTACGACCTTGGCTTGTTTGGAATTACACACCTATAGCAGCCTTGATCCTGCCTTCTTACCCCAGTACAAACACTGCTTGAATGGACTCGATGAAGCTTTTGTTTTCTACGATCCAGAAGCGTTAAAGATTAAAGGCCGTGAACCAATAGCGGTAGCGGAAATTGAAGCTGCTTTTGATCATCCCAACTTGACAGTGTTTACCCAACCCGAGCAATTGCATCAAGCCTTGTTTGAACGAAATTATCGTCAATCGGTGCTATTGATGATGAGTTCTGGGAATTATGGTGGTTTAGACTGGACGGCCTTGGCCCAGCTTATTGAGGGCGCTTAGTTTGGTGAAGCGAATACAGTAAATCAATGGCTTTTTCGGTTTTTGGTCCTGCTTCCTGCATGGCCTTCTTTGCCCGCAGTTGATCGTCTTTTCGTTTGTCTTGCGAAATCTTGTATTTTCCCTCCCATTGTTCAATTTCAATGTGAAAACCTACAATATAATCCAGTGCAGCGGCCATTCTAGGGTTGTCGGCATCTAGCGTATAAGCAGGGTTTTCTCCTTCCAAAAAAGCGGTCATGTTAATTAGGCTTTGCTTCACTTTTTCCTGATCCTTTTCGATGGTAATACGCCCTTTTAAGTGGGCCTTAAAATAATTCCAGGTGGGCAATTGTGTCGTGCCATAGACCGAAGGGGAAATGTAAACCTGCGGCCCGTTGAAAATGAGTTCGACTTTTTCGCTAGAACGAAAATGCTCGATTTGCGGGTTGTATTTATCCAAATGCCCAATTAAACGGCCAAAGCCTTTATTGGCCTGATATACCAAGGGAGTATGCGTACTTAGAATAGTGTCGTTTTTTGCTGTGATGATGGTCGCTAGGGGGTAGGTTTGCATCAAGGCCACGATGTTTTCGTAGTTGCTTTCTTGGTGGTGTGGAGGTGGATAATGCATAAATGCTTATTTTAGGTCTTCAACGAATGTATTAAAATAAAGTTGTATGGTGCCCCAAAGTCCTTCTCATTTTACCATCCGGGAGTGGTCGGTAGATGATCGACCCCGTGAAAAAATGCTGCTCAAAGGAGCGCAACAATTGAC
>WTJP01000009.1:30622-33030 GCA_011526275.1 Candidatus Arcticimaribacter sp.
GTGCCGCAAAATTACACGCCACTCCCTTGGAGCGTTTGATGGATTGGAAAGGAATAGGTCCAGCCAAAGCCGTAAAAATTAAAGCGGCCTTGGAGCTGGGGAAACGCATTCATGTTGAAGTGCCTTTAGAACAAATGGACTGTAGTAACAGCACCCTAGCGTTTAAGGCTTTTCAGCCTGTGTTGAGTTATCTCGACCATGAAGAATTTTGGGTAGCCTATTTAAACCATCAAAATAAAATCATTAGCCGCGATTGTTTGAGTAAAGGCGGAATCGCTTCCACTACGGTTGATGTGCGCTTGGTGCTAAAACGCGCCCTCGAGGTTGGGGCAACGGCTTTGGTGTTGGCACACAATCATCCCACTGGGAATTTAGTTCCCAGTTCAGCCGATCTTCAACTCACCAAAAAAATGAACGAAGCGGCAAAAATTCTAGATATACGTTTACTCGACCATTTAATTGTGTCTGAAAAAAGCTACTTTAGCTTTGCTGACGAAAACAAACTTTAAATGCTGCTGGTTTTTTGCCCGAAGATTAGTTCGAGGCTACGTTATATTTTTCATCACGTCTTGACCAACTCCTTGGGCATAGCGGTCGATTTCACGACTACACTCGACACCTTTATCGCGCATAGCGGACCAAAAATGAGCTATGGAAAAGCGCCCTTGGGGAACGAATTCTTTGTAGAAGCAGCTGATTTACTTTTTCAATATGGCGTGCAAGACACTCCCATCGAGGTAAAGAAATGGGAGGAACTGCCTTGCTTCTTTTCGGTGGGGAAGAAATCAAAATTACCTTTTGATCTTTTTGCCGCTAGCTTTTATTTGCTTTCGCGCTATGAGGAATATTTACCTCATTTAAAAGACGATTTAGGGCGATTTGTCGCCCAGCAAAGTTTGGCATATCAACACAAATTTTTGGAGCAACCTTTGGTCGATCAATGGGTAGCCAAATTTGCTGATTTACTCCAACAGGATTTCCCTGAACTGCGGTTTTCCGCAAAATCCAAGGAACGCTTTATGCCGCTTATTGAGGTGGTTTCTCCCTTTAAGTACAAATACAAATCAATTTTCGCCAATGGATTAGAATGGGTGAAAGCACTCACCCAGCTCAATTTTTGGGCCTTGGTGGAACAACCATTGGTGTTACTTGGATTTCGGAAAGATCCTTGGGATAACTTCAGGCTATTGGCACAGCATTTTTCGACCGCTTCCTTCAAGATGCGCTTTTTCTTTCTCTATACCAACGAGTCCTACATGGACCGCGGGATAACCTATCGAAATAAACGCTTTCAAGATAAGATTAAAGGAGTAGCCGATTATTTTAATACCGTGCTTTTGGCCTCATTCAATGCTGTAAAATCTGACCAAACTTTAGGAGAAGAACGTAAAAATCTCTCCACTTTGATCCACCGCCAAGTCGAATCGATTCGGTTTGCTTGGGGCCTTAAAACAGCAGGGGAAACCTATCGTCATTTGATAATGCAAGAGGTAGAACAAGACTTTAGCATGGGGTATCCCATTACCTATGGTTACCGAGCAAGTACTGCCGTGCCCTTCTTTTTTTACGATTTTTCCAGCGAAATGATGAGTTCTTTGCAGCTTTTCCCCGTGGTGTGCAACGAATATATTTTACGACAATACAGCCCCATCGAGGCCATTAAGAAATTAAAAACAAGCGAAGAGCAACTTCCGTTGACTGCCGGTGTACATGCATTTGCCATTAGCAACAGTGCTTTTGAATTTACTGCCGAGAATCAATCGTTTCGTTCCTTGCTTCTAGACTATTTTACCGCGCATGATCAATAAAGACAACATCACCGATCTATTTTTCGACCTCGATCACACCCTGTGGGATTTTGAAACCAATTCGCAACACACCTTTGCATCCATCCTAGCACCCTATGCTTTCCCCTTTACTATCGAGAAGTTTATGGAGGCCTACACCCCTATAAATCACGCCTTCTGGAAGTTGTACCGAGAGAACAAAATTTCCACCTTGGAATTGCGCTTGTCGCGTTTAGAAAAAACATTTGAAACCCTTGGAGCGCCTCAAACCCCAGCTGTCCTTCAATCGCTTTCCGATGCCTATATCGACCAATTATCGACGCACACCCATTTGTTTGAAGGGACAATTGAACTACTCGACTACTTAAAAACAAACTACCGCTTGCACATTATCACCAATGGGTTTGAACAAGTGCAGCAAAAGAAAATGGACAATTCGGGTATCGCTCACTATTTCGATGTAGTGTTGACCGCCGAACGTGCTGGCGTAAAAAAACCGCATTTAGCCATTTTTGAGAAAGCGCTGGAGGAAGCAGGGGCTGAAGCGAAAAACTCCCTGATGATTGGCGACAGTTATGAAGCCGACATCGCAGGGGCTGTCGCCCTTGGAATGCAAGCCAT
>WTJP01000140.1 GCA_011526275.1 Candidatus Arcticimaribacter sp.
TTGGGGTTTTCTTTTACAAATTGCACCATTTCACCAATCGCCTCATCGAAGTCTTTAAACTCACTAATGATGTACCCTAGATCGTTGGCATGCCCTCCCCAATCAATTTGAGAGCCTTCAATCATTAAGAAGAAACCATTCTCCCCTTGGCTTAGTTTTTTTAGCATACTAGAAGTTGCGGCTTGAAGTCTTGGTTTGCGTCCTTCGCGGATGGGAAGTGGTTCGTCGTCGTTGGTGAAATAACCCACACGCTCATTCGTTGAAGCATCAAAGGCTTTAAGGTTGTTGGTGAATTCCCAATCGGTCATTTCTTTCAACAAGTTTCTGCGGTCGGCACGACGAATAAAGTGTTTTTTTCCTCCAGCAATAAAATAATCTACATCGCTCGAACTAAATTGAAAGGCGATGTCTTCATATTTTTTTCGTGAGATAACATTTGCGTAAAAAGAAGCTGGCGTTGCATGCACCACACTTGAAGTGGCAATGAGACCTGTTTTGTAATCTTTTTCTTTACTCAATTCTAATATGGAAGAACGGTATTCATTGGACATGCTAATTCCAATGACACCATTGAGTGTTTTTACCCCACAAGCCATGGCGGTTCCACTAGCTGCCGAGTCGGTGACCAAGGCATTGGATGAATGCGTTTTTGAAAGTCCTATTACTGGAAATGCTTCTAAGTGGGTTTTGTTTCCATTGGCATACATCCCGGCGGTAATTTGCGACAAGCCTGTACCGTCTCCAATCATTAGGATAATATTGGTAGGTCCTTCTTGACAAAAGCTGAAGTGGGTACTAAATACCGTGAGAAATAAGAGTAAATAGGATCGCATAATATTCATAGTTTCAATTACCTAAAGTACGCATTATCGCGTATTGATTGCGAATTTACACATAAATTCTCACTGTTTATGACTGGTTGGTTCTTCACCTAGAAAACTACTGTGGAATATTTCCAGTTCCATTTTAGCTCGGGCTAGTCGCTTTTTTTACTTTTGACAAAAATTGCGCTATGGAAACCATCCGTATGGTTGACTTGAAAAGTCAATATTCACTCATTGCAGAAGAAGTCCAGTCGGCTTTAAGTGAGGTAATTGAGAGTACTGCTTTTATCAATGGTCCTGCCGTTCAAGAATTTCAAGCCAACTTGGAGCAGTATTTAGATGTAAAACACGTCATTCCTTGCGCGAACGGAACCGACGCCCTGCAGATTGCCTTGATGGGGCTAAAATTAGCACCAGGTGATGAAGTCATTACTGCCGATTTTACTTTTGCTGCAACAGTGGAAGTGATCTCATTACTGCAGCTTACTCCTGTTTTGGTGGATGTAGATCCTCAAACCTTTAATATAGATCCCAAAGCCATAGAAGCTGCGATTACCCCAAAGACAAAAGCCATTATTCCTGTGCATTTGTTTGGTCAAGCTGCTAATATGGAGGCCATCAATGCCCTGGCTGAAAAACACCAGCTTTATGTAGTCGAAGATAACGCCCAAGGCATTGGAGCAAGTTATACGTATGCCAACGGGACAAAAGCAAAAACAGGGACTTTAGGCCATATTGCAGCGACTTCCTTCTTTCCCTCGAAAAACTTGGGCGCTTATGGCGATGGGGGAGCGATTTTCACCAACGACGATGAGTTGGCTCATTTTATTCGCGGTATTGTAAACCACGGAATGTATAAACGATATTACCACGATGTTGTGGGGGTGAACTCTCGTTTAGACGCCATGCAAGCTGCGGTATTGAATGTCAAGTTGAAGTATCTCGACTATTATAACGAACGCCGAAAAGAAGCGGCTATTCGGTACACTCAATTGTTGGAGAACCATCCCAATATTGTGACACCCTATCGAGCTGCCGACTGTTCTTCTCATGTTTTTCACCAATACACTTTGCGCATTATTGATCGAGATCGAGATGCGCTCGTTCGTTATTTAAACGACAACGATATTCCGTGTGGAGTGTATTACCCAGTGCCTTTACATCGTCAAAAAGCCTATGCACAACCGGGGACGAACGAGGCACAATTTCCTGTTACTAATCAACTGGTAAAAGAAGTTATTTCTCTACCCATGCACTCGGAACTTTCGGTAGAGCAAATCGAATACATTGCTGAGAAAGTGCTAGATTTTTTAGCTTAATCAGTCAAGAAACTCACAATGCGGTCTAAGACCTCTGGTGTTCGTAAAATGCGATAATGGCCGGTGTTGTGAACTTCTTCAAAAGTGGCTACCGACCAGTTCGAAGCAACTTCTTTCGATCGCCCCACGGGGAGCACGCGGTCGTTTACATCGTGTAAAAGCAAGGCCTTTTGAAATGAAGATTTAGGCGCATAGTCTTGAACGTTGACCTTGTCTACTTCAATGTCGTGATTGGCTTCTATTTTTTCGATTAAACGTGTAACCACAATGTAGGGTAAGCCTAAATAGGCTGCTATTTCTTCTAGTCGTTCTCTTAATTTATTGGGTACGGTTACCCCTACATATTTTTCCAATTTCAGTTCTGGGTGACTTCCTGTAGAAATCAAGGCAGCAACACTACCGAAAGAATGGGATACCAAATGTTGTGGTTCGAACTTTTGAATGAGGGAGGTCACCAAGTCAGTAAATTCAAAAGAAGATGTTTTTCCTTTACTACTTGCGCCATGAGACGGACCGTCGAAAGCGACTACACTAAAATTTTTCGCAAGTAGAGGCGGGACTAAATCTGCGAAATTCCCCGCATGCCCTTCCCAGCCATGAACGAGTAAAACGCTTGTTGTTCCCGTACCCCAGCGGTAGAGTTGTATATCAAAGCCATTAAAGGCCAAAGTTTCTTTTTCCGCCTGATTTAAAACCTCGGTTTCGTGGGGTCGAATTTTAAATACCATGGGGGTGGTGAGGTATTGGTAGGCTTTACGAACAAAAATAGCGGGGAACAGTCGGGCGATAACCCACACGGCCTTTTTTATCAAGAGATTTAGTTTTAAAATCAAAAATACATTAGAAAAGTTCTATCTTGAAGCAAAACAATACCGATTATGAAAAAAATAAGTTTTTTGTTGAGCTGCTTTTTTAGCTTAAGTCTATTTGCTCAAACCACCTATTTGCATTGTGGGAAAGTATTTGACAGCAAAACAGGAAAAATCAAGAAAGAAATGACCCTAATTGTAGAGGGGGATAAAATTAAAGCTGTGGAAAAGGGCTATGTTGTTCCAGTAGCAGGAGCCACTGCCATCGACTTAAAAACAAAAACCGTTTATCCTGGTTTTATCGATATGCATGTTCATATTGAAAGCGAAAGTAACCCCTCACGTTATCTCGACCGTTATCGTTTAAACGACGCCGATGTTGCTTATGATGCAGCTAAGCACGCCCACAGTACCCTTATGGCAGGATTTACTACTGTTCGCGATTTAGGCGGTTCTGGGGTAAATATTTCTTTACGCAAAGCCATAGCTGCAGGGAAAGTCCCTGGTCCACGTATTTACACTGCGGGTAAAATCATTTCTTCCACAGGTGGGCACGGTGATCCAACCAATGGGAATCGCGATGAATTGATGGGTGACCCAGGGCCAAAAGATGGGGTGGTCAATTCCCCTGCCGATGCTAGAAAAGCCGTACGTCAGCGCTATAAAAATGGCGCCGATTGGATTAAAATCACCGCCACGGGAGGTGTGTTGAGTGTGGCAAAAAGCGGTCAAAATCCTCAATTCACCGAGGAGGAAATCAAAGCCATTACCAGTACAGCGAAAGATTATGGTATGCAGGTTGCAGCCCACGCCCATGGTGATGAGGGTATGTACCGCGCAGTAGCAAACGGGGTAAAGACTATTGAGCACGGTACTTTGATCGAAGAGAAAACCATGAAATTAATGATCCAGAAAAACGCCTTTTTGGTACCCACTATTAGCGCTGGGAAGTATGTTGCTGAAAAAGCAAAAATCCCGGGATTTTATCCGGCCATTATAGTGCCTAAAGCCATTGCCATTGGGGCACAAATTCAAGCGACTTTTGCTAAGGCCTACAAAATGGGTGTTCCCATTGCCTTTGGAACCGATTCTGGTGTATCCTTACACGGGGACAATGCCAAAGAATTTGGATTTATGACCGAGGTGGGGATGCCAGCGAGCGAAGCCATTCAAACCGCAACCATCGTCAATGCTGAAATCCTGAAAGCTGAAAACGAGCTGGGACAATTAGCCCCTGGTTTTTACGCTGATATTGTGGCCTCTGATGAAAATGCGTTGGAGAATATCGCTACCCTTGAAAACATCACCTTCGTGATGAAAAACGGGAAGGTCTACAAGCAATAAAGTAAACCGCTTAAGTATTACTCGATCGCTCCTGAGTTCGTCTCGACTGAGCGATCGATTTTTTTTACCAACCCTTGAAGTACTTTTCCTGGTCCGACTTCAGTGAACTCGCTAGCACCATCTTCCAACAATTGTTGCACACTTTGGGTCCATTTTACAGGAGCCGTGAGTTGGGCAATGAGGTTGGATTTTATGGTTTCCGCATCGGTCACTCCCGAAGCGGGAACATTTTGGTAAATCGGACAAATAGGGGATACAATGGAGGTGTTTTCTATTGCAGCGGCAAGTTTTGTCTTAGCAGGCTCCATTAAAGGGGAGTGAAAAGCTCCACCCACAGGAAGGGGTAAAGCACGACGTGCTCCTGCAGCTTTTAATGCTTCACAGGCTGTTGCTATGGCTTGTTTTTCTCCCGAAATAACCAACTGACCCGGACAATTGTAATTAGCAGCAACCACTATACCCTCGGTTTGGGAGCAGACGTCTTCAATCACTTGATCTTCGAGACCTAGTACTGCCGCCATGGTACCCGGAATTTCATCACAGGCAGCCTGCATGGCCAGTGCACGTTGGTGTACAAGGCTTAAACCATCTTCAAACGAAAGTGCTTTCGCCGCTACCAGGGCTGAAAACTCCCCTAGGGAATGTCCAGCAACAGCGTCTGGACGAAAACGATCTCCCATTACTTTGCTTAAAATAACCGAGTGAAGAAAAATAGCCGGTTGAGTGACTTGGGTTTGCTTTAATGCTTCGGCATCTTCGCCAAACATAATATCGGTAATTGAAAACCCTAATATTTGGTTGGCGGTTTCGAAGAGGGCCTTTGCTTCACTTGAGCCCTCATATAAATCTATCCCCATTCCGGGGAATTGTGCTCCTTGTCCAGGAAATAAATAGGCGTGCATATTTATTGTTTTTCGTAGGTGATAAATGAATAGTTATACGGTTGGTCTTCGCTAGCGAAGATATCTTCTCGGGCTACTTCCTTCCATTGGGTTAAATCAATTTCCGGGAAATACACATCGGCTTCAAAGTCGTGGTGTACCCGTGTTAATTCGATACGGTCGCAACGCTCCATGAATAAACGATAGATTTCTCCACCACCAATGATAAAAGGTTGAGCATCTCCTTTGATTTGCTCAAGCGCTGCTTCAATGCTGTGGACTACTGTTGCCCCAGCTGCTGTAAAATCTTTTCTCGTCGTTAATACGATATTGGTACGGTTGGGAAGGGCTTTTGGCATTGACTCAAAGGTCTTTCTTCCCATAATAATGGCGTGTCCAGAGGTAAGCCGCTTAAAGCGTTTTAAGTCATTTGAAATATGCCATATAAGGTCGTTGTCCTTACCCAGAGCGTTGTTTTTGCCTGCTGCTGCGATTAGGGTTAGGATGCTTGTAGCGTTTTGTTCGTTCAACTGTATTGCTTTTTCGTCTTCCATAGCATACAAAAGACCGTTGTTTTTTGCTTTGATTGTTTCAGTATCCAAGGTATGAATTATCAAATTGAAAGGGCAAAAATAAAGTATATTATTGATTGAAAACACATTTCACCAAGACTTAAAAAGTTTTAATTCCTGTACTTTTGAAAAAAGCCAAACATGCGACAGGATTTTCCGCTACTCGACCAATGCCTCTATTTCAATACTGCTTACACTGCCCCTTTATCCAAAGCGGCAATGGACTGGCGTAAAGAAGATGATCTGGCCTACTTCGATGGTGGGGATCACTATAAACTGGGGAATGAGAAAAACTATTTTAAAGAAGTAAGGGAGGCGCTAGCTACTTTTGCAGGAGCAGACAAAGAGCACACCTTTATCAGTTCGAATTTTTCGACTGCCCTACAGAATTTCTTGATTCAATTGCCGCGGGATTATCGTTTTTTAAGCTTAAAAGAAGAATATCCTTCCCTCACAGGTGTGGTGCAAGATTTGGGTTTTGAAACAACCCTACTCCCATTAACTGCAACGGTAGAGGAAGATATATGGGAAGCCTTGCAGCAAAATCACTATGATGTTTTGGCCATCAGCGCTATCCAATATTCCAATGGATTTATTATTGATTTTAAACTTTTAGAACGGATCAAGGCCGCCTTTCCGTCTGTAATTATTTTAATAGACGGGACTCAATTTCTTGGAGCAGAAGCATTTTCCTTGAAAAACAGCCCTGTTGATGCTCTTTTTGGCAGCACCTATAAATGGCTCATGGCCGGGCATGGAACGGGGTATGCACTTATTTCTCCCTCATTGCTTCAACGTTTAGACCTAGGGCAAGAACGATTGGAAAGGGTGTATGACCGCGGTCAATTGTCTGTCAAAGCTGTGGGGACTTTATTGTTTTCTTTAAAGAAATTATTAGCCGCAGATTTTCAGGCCTTACTTCAGTTCAAAAAAGAATTATCACGACAGTTATTTGAGGGCTTAAAACAACGAAAACTGTTGGATGAAGCTACCTTAAGCCGAAAAAATCATTCCTCCATTTTTATTATACAGGTGGGCGATGAGGTGTATAAAGAATTACTCGAAAACAAGGTGCGTTGCATTAAGCGCGGCTCGGGTGTGCGCTTATCGGTTCACTTTTACAATACCCAAAAGGACGTAGAACAACTATTCGTAATCCTAGATAATATCCTTTAAATAGCAACAGCCCCTTTAATGAGTGGGTGGGGGTTATAGTCCAACAATTCAAAATCGTCATAGGTGAAAGCAAACAAATCTTTCACCTCTGGATTAATGCGCATGGTGGGGAGTGTACGAGGTGTTCTGGTCAATTGCAATTCGATTTGTTCCTTGTGATTGGAGTAAATATGTGCATCGCCAAAGGTGTGGACAAAATCTCCAGCCTCAAGTTCACAAACCTGTGCCATCATCATGGTGAGTAGGGCATAAGAAGCGATATTGAAGGGAACGCCTAAAAAGACATCGGCACTGCGTTGGTAGAGTTGGCAAGACAGTTTTCCGTCGGCGACATAAAACTGAAAAAAGGCGTGACAGGGGGGGAGTGCCGCTTTGTTGTTAGCGACATTTTCAGCAAAACTTTTAGAAGTGTCGGGCAGGACACTGGGGTTCCAAGCCGATACTAACATTCTTCTACTATCGGGGTTGGTTTTAAGGGTGTGGATGATGTCTTTAATTTGGTCGATTTCTTCACTGTTCCAGTTTCGCCATTGGTGCCCATAAACAGGACCAAGGTTTCCGTTTTCATCGGCCCATTCGTTCCAAATACGCACCCCATTTTCTTGGAGATACGCAATGTTGGTGTCCCCTTTTAAAAACCAAAGCAGCTCATGAATAATCGACTTAAGGTGCAATTTTTTGGTGGTAACCATGGGGAAACCTTTGGAAAGATCGAAGCGCATTTGGTAGCCAAAAACACTTTTGGTTCCGGTGCCTGTTCGGTCGGTTTTAGTTACACCATTGGTTTGAATGTGACGAATGAGGTCCAAGTACTGTTGCATGGAAAAGCTTTTCATCAAAAATAGCAACTCCAAGCAGGGAATTTAAAAGAAGTAGGAATTGTTTTTCAACAGCTTGGTTGATAACCTCACTTATTCGTCCAGCTCTCCGCGTTTTGAAAGCTCATCACGAACTTTAGCTGCCCCTTCATAGTCTTCTTTTTTGACCAGTTGGTCGAGGAGTTTTTTTAATTCTTTGGTTTGCACTTTGGGAAGATTACCCATGACATTTTTCTCTGGATTTTGTTCCTCGATAAAATTCTTAATCCAGTTTTCATCGTTTTGACCAGTGCCGCCACTTTGAGCTCCCTCGGTAAAACCTGCTTTAGATAAAATATTCTCGTAGGTAAAAATAGGGGCGTCAAAACGTATCGATAGGGCTACAGCATCGGAAGTTCGCGCATCGATGATTTCTTCAATCTCGTCTCGCTCACAAATTAAGCTGGAATAGAAAACCCCGTCCACTAGCTTGTGAATGATGATTTGTTTCACCACAATTTTATAGCGTTCAAAGCACTGGGCCATTAAATCGTGTGTAATGGGGCGTGGTGGATTGATTTCTTTTTCTAAGCCAATGGCAATGGATTGTGCCTCAAAAGCACCGATAATAACGGGTAAATTACGATTACCTTCTACCTCGCTTAAGATAAGGGCATAGGCGCCGCTTTGGGCTTGACTATACGATATTCCTTTGATGGTTAATTCAACAAGTACCATAATGCATTTGTAGCGAATACAAAGAAAACGATTTTAGATGAGAGCAGTCAAATTTTATAGAGAAAACAAAGTGAATTCAGACGAAAAATATGAGTTAAAACCTTAAATTTGCACCTAGAATAATGAAACCATGAAAACAATACAATTTAGAGAAGCCATCGCACAGGCAATGTCAGAAGAAATGAGAAAAGATGAAAGCATCTACCTCATGGGAGAAGAAGTTGCCGAATACAATGGCGCCTATAAGGCATCCAAAGGAATGTTAGATGAATTTGGTGAAAAACGCGTTATCGACACCCCTATTTCAGAATTAGGTTTTGCCGGTATAGGCGTGGGTTCAACCATGACGGGAAATCGTCCTATCATTGAGTTCATGACATTTAACTTTGCACTAGTTGGGATAGATCAAATCATTAACAATGCTGCGAAAATTCGTCAAATGTCTGGAGGTCAATTCCCTTGTCCTATTGTTTTCCGCGGTCCAACCGCCTCAGCGGGTCAATTGGCAGCCACGCACTCACAAGCATTTGAAAGTTGGTACGCTAACTGTCCGGGCTTAAAAGTAATTGTTCCCTCTAATCCATATGACGCCAAAGGTTTACTAAAAGCAGCCATTCGCGACGATGATCCAGTAATTTTTATGGAGTCAGAGCAAATGTATGGCGATAAAGGTGAGGTGCCTGAAGATGAATACATTTTACCTATTGGTGTTGCCGACATCAAACGCAAAGGAACAGATGTTACCATCGTTTCTTTTGGAAAAATTATCAAAGAGGCCTACACCGCAGCTGATGAATTAGCCAAAGAAGGGATAGAATGTGAAATCATTGATTTGAGAACCGTGCGCCCTATGGATCACGAAGCTATTTTTGAATCAGTGAAAAAAACCAACCGTTTGGTAATTTTGGAAGAAGCATGGCCCTTTGGTAATGTAGCGACTGAGATTACTTACCAGGTACAAAGTCAAGTATTCGATTACCTCGATGCGCCTATCGAAAAAATAAATACAGCCGATACCCCGGCACCATTTTCTCCTGTTTTATTGGCAGAATGGCTACCCAATAGCGATGATGTAATTAAAGCTGTGAAAAAAGTACTTTACCACAAGAATAATTAATTCTTAAAGGGTAGTTCAAAACATTTTTGTTAGCTTCGCAGGTGATTTGAATTTTTACATTTTTTTATGGAAGCTAAGATTATTTATTTGCCTCTTCTACTCTCTTTGGTAGGGCTTGTTTACATGTTAATCAAGGCCAGTTGGGTGAGGAAGCAAGACGCTGGAAGCGAGCGTATGGTTGAGATTTCAACCGCAATTAAAGAAGGGGCTTTAGCCTTTTTGAATGCCGAGTATCGTCTATTGTTTGTATTCGTTCTAGTTGCCTCTGCAGCTTTATTTGGAATTTCTACTGCCGTAGAAACAACAAGCTGGATGATTGTTCCCGCTTTCGTCATTGGAGCAATTTTTTCTGCGTTCGCAGGTAACATAGGAATGCGAATTGCCACCGAGGCGAATGCACGTACTGCTGAAGCTGCTAAAACAAGTTTACCAAAAGCACTACAAGTGTCCTTTGGTGGTGGAACGGTAATGGGACTAGGTGTTGCAGGTTTAGCTGTACTTGGACTGACTTTATTGTTTTTGTTCTTTGTAGGACAATTTATGGGACAAGAGGGTTCCTTCTACGATAACATGACGGTAGTCTTAGAGGCCTTAGCTGGTTTCTCACTAGGAGCAGAGTCGATCGCATTGTTTGCCCGTGTGGGAGGTGGTATTTACACCAAAGCCGCTGATGTTGGGGCAGATTTAGTGGGTAAAGTGGAAGCAGGTATTCCTGAAGATGATCCACGTAACCCAGCAACCATTGCTGATAACGTAGGAGATAACGTAGGGGATGTTGCAGGTATGGGAGCCGATTTATTCGGTTCTTATGTCGCCACAGTTCTTGCTGCCATGGTGCTTGGAAACTATGTTATCCGCGACATGTCTACAGAAGTAGCATACACAGATGCTTTCAATAACATGGGTCCTATTCTACTTCCTGTTGTTATTGCAGGTGTTGGTGTTTTAGCTTCTATCATTGGAACCTTGTTTGTTAAGATTTCCGATAACAGTGCCAAAGAAGCGAAAGTACAAGCTGCACTTGATTTTGGGAACTGGGCCTCAATTGTAATCACCCTAATAGCAAGTTATTTTTTAATTGATTGGATGTTGCCTGAAACGCTAACCATGAATTTCTTTGGGGAAGGAAACAAGGCAATTCCATCAATGAATGTGTTCTTTTCTGCCTGTATCGGATTAGCTGTAGGTGCATTTATATCTATGGTTACCGCTTACTATACAAGCCTTGGTAAAAAACCGGTATTGGATATCGTACAAAACAGTTCGACTGGAGCAGCGACCAACATTATTGCTGGTTTAGCCGTTGGAATGAAGTCAACCTTACTTTCAGTTGTGTTATTTGCAGCTGCTATTTATGGTTCTTATGCTTTGGCCGGTTTCTACGGTGTAGCACTCGCCGCTTCTGCCATGATGGCGACAACAGCCATGCAGTTGGCCATCGATGCTTTCGGTCCTATTGCTGATAATGCAGGGGGAGTAGCTGAAATGAGTGAACTCGATCCTGAAGTACGTGAACGTACCGATATTTTAGATTCTGTTGGAAACACCACTGCCGCAGTTGGTAAAGGTTTTGCCATTGCTTCTGCAGCGTTAACAGCTTTAGCCTTGTTTGCAGCCTATGTAACCTTCACCGGTATTGATGGAATTAACATCTTTAAAGCTGATGTATTGGCCATGTTGTTTGTTGGTGCAATGATTCCAGTTGTCTTCTCAGCTTTGGCCATGGAGTCGGTTGGAAAAGCAGCCATGGAAATGGTGGAAGAAGTACGTCGTCAGTTTAGAGAGATTCCTGGGATTATGGAAGGGAAGGGCACACCAGAATATGCTAAGTGTGTGGATATCTCTACCAAAGCAGCCTTAAAAGAAATGTTGATGCCCGGTTTAATTACCATTATCACCCCTATTCTCATTGGACTATTCTTTGGTGCTGAACCATTAGGAGGCTATATGGCAGGAGTATGTGTTAGTGGTGTAATGTGGGCCATTTTCCAGAACAATGCTGGAGGTGCTTGGGACAACGCTAAAAAATCGTTCGAAGCTGGTGTTGAAATTAATGGAGAAATGACCTTTAAAGGATCTGATGCGCACAAAGCCGCCGTTACTGGTGACACCGTGGGAGATCCATTTAAAGATACTTCAGGACCATCCATGAATATCTTGATAAAATTAACCTGTTTAGTAGGATTGGTAATTGCACCGCTTTTGGGATCACATGCTGCACCACAACATGCAGAGGTGGTTAAAGAAGAAGTGCGTAAAGAAATTCGTGTAGAAGTTAATGCAGATGATAGTGGTCAAGTAGAAGCTGTCATTCAAACAACGACTACTGAAAATGGAGAAACCACTACGGAAGAAAAAGTAATTACGGGTACAGAAGAAGAGGTGAAAGCCGCTGTAGCTGAACTGAAAGAGGTTGATATTCAACTCAACAAAGAAGAGTAGATTATCTTTTACATAAACAAAAAAGCCGACCATTTGGTCGGCTTTTTTTATGGGTGTAATTGGTCTAAAATAGACCGTTTATTTCGGCGTCAATCATTTCAATGATTTTCCCTAAATCCTCTGGTTGATTGACAAAATCGAGATCGTCAACATCGATAATCAAAAGCTTACCTTTGTCATAACCTTCAATCCATGCTTCATAACGCTCATTTAAACGACTCAAGTAATCGATGCTAATCGAGTTTTCATATTCTCTTCCGCGTTGATGGATTTGTTTTACTAGGTTGGGAATACTGCTGCGCAAATAAATCATTAAATCGGGGCCAGTAACGAGGGCCTCCATGAGGTTGAACAGTTGCCGATAATTTTCAAAGTCCCTTTTGGTGAGCAAACCCATGGCATGCAGGTTGGGTGCAAAGATGTAGGCGTCTTCATAGATGGTTCTATCTTGTATCACCTTTTTACCACTGCGTTGAATGTCGAGTAACTGCCCAAAACGACTATTTAAAAAGTAAATTTGAAGGTTAAATGACCAGCGTTCCATCTCGTGATAAAAATCATCGAGGTAAGGATTTTCAACTACTTCTTCATAGTGTGCTTGCCATCGGTAGTGTTTAGACAATAGCTTCGTTAAGGTTGTTTTTCCTGCGCCAATGTTACCGGCGATGGCTATGTGCATATTGAGAAAATTTAAGTTCTAAGCTCAGTTTGTTTACTTGCTTAAAAATAATTCCTTTTTTTAAAAGGGGAAAACAAATTAATGAGAAGACCATAGGATATACTGCATTTAGGTATTGTGCAGCTTAAAAAAAGCATTTATCTTTGCATAAATATTAACGAGGAAGGATTTGACTGATTGCAAACCTCGAGAAAAAAATGCTAAAACAGAATTGCTTTCGTTGAACGAGCGAATCTTCAAAATCCTTCCAGAAAGCAAATTTAAATGGCCTATTTTTTTACCTCAGAATCTGTAAGCGAAGGACACCCCGACAAAGTTTCCGACCAAATTAGCGACGCGTTAATCGATCACTTTTTAGCTTTTGACCCTGAAAGTAAAGTTGCTTGTGAAACTTTGGTGACCACTGGTCAAGTGGTATTAGCTGGCGAAGTGAAGAGTACAACTTATCTCGATGTGCAAAAAATTGCCCGAGACACCATCAATAAAATTGGGTACACCAAAGGAGAATATCAGTTTTCCGGCGACTCTTGTGGAGTTATTTCATTAATTCACGAACAATCACAAGACATCAATCAAGGGGTTGATCGTGCAGAGAAGAAAGAGCAAGGAGCTGGTGATCAAGGAATCATGTTTGGCTATGCTTCCAACGAGACCGATAATTACATGCCTTTAGCGTTGGATCTATCGCACAAACTTTTAATCGAGCTTGCGGAGCTAAGAAGAGAGAATAAAGACATTACTTATTTACGCCCCGATGCTAAATCACAGGTAACCCTCGAATATGACGATAATGATGTACCTGTTCGCATTGATACGATTGTGATTTCGACCCAACACGACGCATTCGATAGCGATGACGATCGCATGTTAGCGAAAATCAAAGAGGATATCATTTCCATTCTGATACCGCGTGTAAAGGCGCAATTACCAGAACGCATTCAGGCATTATTTGATGACAATATTACCTACCACATCAATCCAACAGGAAAATTTGTGATTGGTGGGCCTCATGGCGATACCGGATTAACTGGTAGAAAAATTATCGTGGACACCTATGGAGGAAAAGGCGGTCATGGAGGGGGTGCTTTTAGTGGAAAAGATCCGAGTAAAGTGGACCGTAGTGCAGCCTATGCAGCACGTCATATCGCTAAGAATCTAGTAGCTGCAGGAGTTGCTGATGAACTGTTGGTTCAGTTGAGTTATGCGATTGGGGTAGCTAAGCCTACTTCCATTGCAGTAAATACCTATGGAAAATCTAAGGTCAATTTAACCGACGGTGAAATTGCAGAGAAAATCCAATCCATCTTCGACTTAACGCCTTACGGGATTGAGCAGCGTTTAAAATTACGTACACCCATTTATTCAGAAACAGCGGCCTACGGCCACATGGGAAGAACACCTGAGACCGTTACCAAAACCTTTACATCGCCCTACAGCGGTGAAGTTAGCCTAGAAGTAGAACTCTTTACTTGGGAGAAACTCGATCAAGTAGAGCAAATTAAAGCAGCATTTAACCTTTAATTCATGATTCTTTCCCCGAGTACATCTAAATTACAACACCTGCGGTTGACCAATGGTCAAGCCTTGAGTTACCAGCATTTTGGGCAAGACTATCTCAGTGCGCCCGTGGTGGTCATTAACCATCCGTTAACTGCGAATTCATGCGTTACTGGGCCCGATGGTTGGTGGAGTGATTTAGTAGGCGAAGGGAAAACGATCGATACCAACCGTTACGCCATAATTGCTTTTAATATTCCTGGAAATGGTTATGATGGCTTTTTCTTGGAGAACTATAAACATTGGCATACCGGAACTGTAGCCGGGTTCTTTTGCGCTGGATTACGTCAGTTGGGCATTGAGAAAGTTCACACTTTAATTGGTGGATCTATTGGAGCGGGTATTGCTTGGGAAATGGCCGCGTTGAGCCCTAGTTTTATTGAACGCATGATTCCTGTGGGGGGCGATTGGAAATCCTCCGACTGGATGATTGCCAATACTTTTATTCAAAGCAAAATACTCAATAGTGATTCAAAACCACTACAAACTGCGCGTATGCACGCTATGATGTGCTATCGCACTCCTGAGTCTTTCAAGTTGCGTTTTAATCGAACGAAAAACAAAGAGTTAGGGATGTATAATGTAGAATCATGGTTGTTGTATCACGGTGAAAAGCTGAATGAACGTTTTGAATTACAAGCCTATAAAACAATGAATCATTTACTGGGGAGTATTGATATTACCCGAAATGGAAAGTCTTTCGAAGAAAACATTCAAGGCATACAGTCAGAGATTCATATTGTATCCATCAATAGCGACATTTTCTTCCCCTTGAACGAAGATTTGGAAACTGTTGCCTTGGCAAAAAGTGCAGGGGTTAAAATTGAACACCACATTCTTGAGTCCCCTTACGGACACGATGCCTTTTTGATGGAGCCCAAGAAAGTACGCCTCATATTAGAAAAAATAATGCAATAGAATTAAGATGAAAGTACAATTAGAACGCATTAACAAAGATTATTTATTTGAAGTTCGCAACGAAGCCGGACGCAGCGTCATTTTAGACAACAAGTCTAAAACCGAGGGTGTTGTGGCAGGTATCAGTCCCATGGAGCTGGTGCTTATGGGGGTTGCTGGTTGCAGTAGCATCGATATAGTTGCCATTTTAGGGAAACAGAAGATTAACCCAGACAGCTTGCGTATGGAAGTACATGGTCTTCGCGAAGAAGGTGCAGTACCTGCTTTGTTTCACACCATCGAAATTACCATTCATTTAGAAGGGGAGAACATTACACCCGAAAAAGCGACCCGTGCTGCCAAGCTGTCTTATGAGAAATATTGTTCAGTGTCCAAAATGATCGATTCGGTAGCTGATATTAATTTTAAGATCGTCTTAAACGGAAAAGCCATATGAGCCATAAACTAGAAACCAAGGCCATTCGCACCCAAATGGAGCGCTCGCAATACCTAGAGCATTCCACTCCTTTGCACCTCACTTCAAGCTTTGTTTTTGAAGATGCAGAGGAAATGCGTGCAGCCTTCGCAGAAGAAAAAGAAAGGAATATTTACAGTCGTTTTACCAATCCCAATACATCAGAATTGGTTGAAAAGGTAGCCGATATGGAAGGCGCAGAAGACGGCGTAGCCTTTGCCACAGGTATGGGGGCTGTTTTTGGTACGTTCGCTGCTCTACTAGACAGTGGCGATCACATTGTCTCGGCGCGCTCAGTATTTGGATCTACCCACACTTTGTTCACTAAGTTTTTACCCAAGTGGAATATTGAAACTTCCTATTTTAAGGTAGATGAACCAGAAAAAGCAGAAGCGCTTATTCAGCCCAATACTAAAATTTTATATGCTGAAACACCCACCAATCCGGGGGTTGATGTGTTGGATTTGAGCTATTTGGGTGATTTAGCCAAGAAGCACAATTTGATTTTGGTCATAGACAACTGCTTCGCCACTCCCTATCTGCAGCAACCCATTCAGTTTGGCGCAGATTTGGTTATCCATTCGGCAACTAAATTGATCGACGGTCAAGGCCGTGTTTTAGGCGGGGTTACTGTAGGCCGAAAAGATTTGATTCGAGAAATATATTTATTTGCGCGAAATACAGGATCATCGCTATCTCCATTCAACGCTTGGGTGCTTTCAAAAAGTATGGAAACACTTCCAGTACGTGTCGATCGCCATTGCCAAACAGCTTTGACTGTAGCTACTTTCTTGGAAGAACACCCTCAAGTGAATTGGGTAAAGTATCCTTTTTTGAAATCGCATCCGCAATATGAATTAGCGAAAAAGCAGATGAGTCAAGGAGGAAGTATTATCGCTTTTGAGGTAAAAGGTGGATTAGAAGCAGGACGCCAATTTTTTGATAACATCAAATTATTATCCCTTTCCTCTAACCTTGGCGATTCAAGAACCATAGTAACGCATCCCGCCTCAACGACCCACAGTAAACTTTCGGTTGAAGATCGTTTAGAGGTTGGTATTACCGACGGAATGGTGCGTCTTTCTATTGGACTTGAGCATCAGGAAGATATAATTAACGATTTAAAGCAAGCTTTAGAAGCAAAATAAATGACACCCATAGAAACAGCTTTGCAGGAAAAAATTTTAGTGCTTGATGGTGCCATGGGGACCATGTTACAAGCCTATAAATTTGAGGAGGAGGATTTTCGTGGGGAACGATTTAAGGACCACCCTTCACCTTTAAAAGGGAACAATGATTTACTATCATTAACACAGCCCGAAGCCATTAAAGCAGTACATCGAGAATATTTTGAAGTAGGTGCCGACATCGTTGAGACCAATACCTTTTCTTCTACTTCTATAGGAATGGCCGATTATGCCATGGAAGATTTGGTTTATGAACTTAATTTTGCCTCTGCTCAACTGGCAAAAACAGTGGCTGATGAGTTTACTCAAGCCAACCCACACAAACCACGTTTTGTAGCGGGTTCTATTGGACCAACTAACCGTACAGCTAGCATGTCGCCCGACGTGAATGATCCTGGTTATCGAGCCGTTACTTTTGATGAACTCGTGGAGGCCTACAGCGAGCAAGTTCGGGGTTTAGTCGATGGTGGCGCCGATGTCCTTTTGGTGGAAACCGTTTTTGATACCTTAAATGCAAAAGCCGCCTTGTTTGCGATTGATGTCTTAAAAGAGGAAAACAATTGGGATATCCCAGTCATGATTAGTGGAACCATAACAGATGCCAGTGGAAGAACTCTCTCCGGTCAAACGGTAGAGGCTTTTGCGGTATCGGTATCGCATATTCCTTTATTGAGCATTGGTTTTAATTGCGCTTTAGGAGCCGATCAATTACTCCCTTATTTACGCCGACTATCGAATACAACAGAAACATTGGTTTCTGCTCACCCCAACGCAGGCTTACCCAATGCCTTTGGGGCTTATGATCAAACCCCAGAAGAAATGCGGGATTTGATTCAAAAATATTTAGATGAGAATTTGGTCAACATCATTGGTGGATGCTGTGGTTCAACCCCAGAGCATATCCGTCAAATTGCAGAGGTGGCCATGCAACACAAACCCAGAAAAGTTTCTTTGAACGCCTAATGGAAGCACGCTATTTAAAACTTTCTGGACTTGAGCCGCTGGTGGTTACCCCAGAGTCGAACTTTGTCAATGTGGGGGAGCGTACCAATGTAACAGGATCGCGTAGATTTTTACGCTTAATTGAGCAAGGAGATTATACGACAGCTATCGAAATTGCCCGCGACCAAGTAGAAGGAGGCGCGCAAATCCTAGATGTCAATATGGACGAGGGAATGATCGACGGAGCAAAAGCCATGACCACCTTCCTCAATTTATTGGCGGCAGAACCCGACATTTCCCGTATCCCAATCATGATTGATTCCTCGAAATGGGAAATCATTGAGGCAGGCCTTAAAGTAGTGCAGGGGAAATGCGTTGTCAACTCCATTAGTTTAAAAGAAGGAGAAGCCAATTTTATTCAGCAGGCGAAAACCATTCGTCGCTATGGCGCAGCGGTTATTGTGATGGCCTTTGACGAAGCAGGACAAGCCGATACCCTAGACCGCCGGATTGAGATTTGTAAACGTTCCTATGATATCTTAGTGGAGAAAGTAAATTTCCCTTCAGAAGACATCATCTTTGATCCTAATGTTTTTCCCGTAGCAACCGGAATGGAAGAGCATAAGCTCAATGCCTTGGACTTTTTTAAATCGGCCAAGTGGATAAGAGAAAACCTCCCAAATGCTCATGTGAGTGGCGGGGTGAGTAATGTTTCTTTTTCTTTTCGTGGGAACAATCGTGTGCGTGAGGCCATGCATTCCGCATTCCTCTACCACGGCATTCAGCACGGGATGAATATGGGGATTGTAAATCCTACCATGTTAGAGATTTACGATGAAATCCCGAAAGACTTGTTGGAATATGTAGAGGATGTTTTGCTTAATCGTAGAGACGACGCTACCGAGCGTTTACTCGATTTTGCCGAGACCTTAATCAACGACCAGAAGGACAAGAAAGTTGAGGTTAAAGCATGGAGAAACGATGCTCTTCAAGATCGCATTACCCACTCTTTGGTAAAAGGAATCGACGAATTCATTGAAGAAGACGTAGAAGAAGCAAGACAAAGCGTACATCGCCCGATTGAAGTGATCGAAGGCCACCTAATGAACGGGATGAACGTGGTGGGTGACTTGTTCGGTTCAGGGAAAATGTTCTTGCCCCAGGTGGTAAAATCTGCTCGAGTAATGAAAAAAGCAGTGGCCTATCTTTTACCCTATATCGAAGCAGAAAAAGACGGAAAGCAAGAAGCTGCTGGAAAAATTTTGATGGCAACGGTAAAAGGCGATGTGCACGATATTGGAAAGAATATTGTGGGCGTTGTGCTGGCTTGCAACAATTATGAAATCATCGATTTGGGTGTTATGGTTCCCCCAGAAAAAATCATTGAAACCGCTGTTAAAGAACAGGTAGATATCATTGGTTTGTCGGGACTTATTACCCCTTCTTTGGATGAGATGATTTATATCGCACAAGAATTAAAGCGTCAAGATTTAGACATTCCGCTCTTGATTGGTGGGGCGACGACTTCCAAAGCCCACACAGCAGTAAAAATTGCTCCTGAATTGGATTCTTCCGTTGTTCATGTGAACGATGCCTCTCGTGCGGTTACAGTAGCGGGAAGTTTACTCAACAGCGAAAGTTCTGCTGACTATAAAAACAGTATAAAAGAAGAATACACTGCTTTTCGCGCCAAGTTCTTGGACCGACAAGAGACCAAAGAACACATTGACCTTGCAACTGCAAGAAAGCGAAAACTACAGTTGGATTGGGAAAATTTCACTCCTTTTACACCCAAGCAAACAGGAGTTCAAATCATCGAGAATCAAGATTTAGATGCCTTGGTTCCCTACATCGATTGGAGTCCTTTCTTCCGTTCTTGGGATTTACACGGGCGTTATCCCGATATTCTCAATGACGCTATAGTGGGAGAACAAGCGACCGATTTATTTGCCGATGCCCAGGTTATTTTGACCGAAATTTTGGACAAAAAGCTCCTTACAGCAAAAGCTGTTTTTGGTTTATTCCCTGCCAATGCGGTTGCCGACGACGATATTGAAGTGTACACCAATGACCAACGCGAGGAAGTGGCGGTCAAGTTCTTGACCTTACGCCAGCAACTCAAAAAACGCGAAGGAAAATCCAATGTAGCTTTGGCCGATTTTATCGCACCAAAAGCCAGTGGAAAACCCGATCACATAGGCGCCTTCTGCGTCACAGCTGGTTTTGGAACGGCAGAATTGGCAAAACAATATGAAGAAGCAAACGACGACTACAACGCCATTATGGTGAAAGCATTGGCCGACCGTTTGGCCGAAGCCTATGCGGAGTATCTGCACGAACAGGTGAGACGTCAGCACTGGGGTTATGCCGCAGAAGAGCAGCTCGATAACGAAGCCCTCATCAAGGAATCTTACAAAGGCATTCGCCCAGCACCGGGCTATCCTGCCTGCCCCGATCATTTGGAAAAAAACACCATTTGGGAACTGCTCAAAGTAGAAGAAAATATAGGCGTAAGTCTAACCGAAAGTTTGGCCATGTGGCCGGCTGCTTCGGTTTCGGGCTACTATTTTGCCCACCCGGAAGCACATTATTTTGGCGTGGGAAAAATTACCCAAGACCAAGTGAAGAGTTTTGCAGAAAGAAAGAATATTGCTGTGGAAGAAGCAGAGAAATGGCTTCGCCCAAACCTTAAATAAGTAGAAAGTGAAAGTAACAGAACACATCGCTAAAGCGAAAAACGCGACCCAGTTTACCTTTGAAATTCTCCCTCCATTAAAAGGGCAGAACATTCAATCCATCTACGATGCCATTGATCCCCTCATGGAATTCAACCCTCCGTTTATCGATGTCACCTATCATAGAGAGGAGTATGTGTATAAAGAATTAGACAACGGACTTTTAGAAAAGCACGTCATTCGCAAGCGTCCGGGAACGGTGGGTATTTGTGCAGCATTGCAACACAAGTACAATGTTGATGCGATTCCGCATATTTTGTGTGGAGGCTTTACCAAAGAGGACACAGAGAACTTTTTGATCGATCTCGATTTCTTGGGGATCGACAATGTGGTTGCCTTGCGGGGGGATGCCGTAAAAAGTGAGGTTTATTTTAAACCCAACAAAGACGGTCATGCCTATGCCAACGAATTGGTTGGGCAAATCACCGACTTAAATCAAGGGAAATACCTAGATGAAGAAATTGGGAATACCGCCAACACCGACTTTTGTATAGGAGTTTCCGGTTATCCTGAAAAACACATGGAAGCGCCCAGTTTAGAAAGCGACCTTCACTTTTTAAAGAAGAAAATTGAAGCGGGTGCCGATTATATTGTGACCCAGATGTTTTTCGATAACCAAAAGTTTTTCGCCTTTCAAGAAAAATGCAAGGAAGCAGGGATTAACGTACCTATTATTCCGGGCTTAAAACCCTTGGCAACTAAAAAGCAATTGAATGCTTTGCCGCATCGTTTCCATGTAGATTTACCCGATGATCTCATCCGCGCGGTTATCGATTGCAAAGACAATCAAGCAGTGCGACAGGTAGGAATTGAATGGTGTATTCAGCAGAGTAAAGAACTCAAAGAAGCGGGTGTTCCCTTCTTGCACTATTATTCTATGGGGAAATCAGACAACATTAAAGCGATAGCAGAAGCGGTTTTTTAGGAAGTCAACTGCTTAAACAGCTCGGCTAAATTCTCGTTCTTTTGTTGTAGGGAGAGGATTTTAAGTTGATTGTCGTGAGCAAAGTCAAACACCTTTGGGCGAATGTCTTCTTGTTTGGAACAAGTCAATTCATATTGGAAGTCAAAGGTATTGACCACCTTTTCTACGCCTTCAATTTTACTTAAAGCTTCGGTTTCCACACGATAGTCAAATTCAACTTGAACGATTTGTTGTTGCCCCTTGCGTAAACTTTCCAAGGCTTCATCGGCGACAACTTCCCCTTTTCGAATAATGATTACGCGATCGCAAACACTCTCTACTTCCGAGAGAATATGGGTAGAGAGCAAGACAATTTTCTCCTCCCCAAGTTGACGAATCAATTTCCGAATATCGATGAGTTGGTTGGGGTCGAGCCCTGTAGTGGGTTCGTCCAAAATGAGAATTTCCGGATCGTGTAGTAGCGCAGCGGCTAGTCCCACCCGTTGTTGGTAACCTTTAGACAGGCTACTTATTTTTCTGTTTTTCACCTCAATCAGTCCTACTTTTTCAAGTATACTGTCAAAAGGGGCGTCTTTGATGCGGTAAATCGAAGCGACAAAGGCCAGGTACTCCAGCACAAAAAGATCAGGATAGAGCGGGTTATTTTCGGGTAAATAACCCGTGACCTGCTGTATAGCTTTGGTCTTTTCCCGCAGTTCTTGTTCTCCATAACGAATATTTCCTTCCCAGTTTTTGATGTAGCCTGTAAGGATTTTCATCAAGGTCGATTTCCCAGCACCGTTTGGGCCTAGCAAGCCGACCACTTCCCCTCGGTGAAGCCTAAAGGAAACGCCGTTAAGGGCCTTTAGTTCGTTGTAGGATTTTGAAATATCGTGTAGTTCAAGCACTTTTTTCTTTTGGTTAAAGATAAAACTTTAGAGTCGTTTGTACACCCCTTTTGGCAAAAGGGAAAGTAATCGACCAATGATTACCCAGCGTTTGCTGATGTAGGCAACGGCTTTTTTCTTTTTGATGGCGCGATAAATTTGTTTTGCGGCTTTTTCTTTTGAAGCAACCCAAAACAGACCGTCGCCTTGTGCCATAGCAGTATCGACAAAGCCCGGTCGAATATCGGTGATGTGAATATTGCGGTTTTCAGCAAACATTTTTTGGTGTAGCCCTTCCAAATAATTCGTTTGGTAGGCCTTGGAGGCATTATAGGCAGGGGCAAGTTTGCTGCCGCGATGTTGGGCAACCGAAGAAATATTGACCACATGACCATGGCCTTGCTTTTGAAAAAAAGGAATGATCCAGCTCATGATTTTGGTGAAGGCAACTACGTTGAGTTGATTGGTGCGATTTTCTAAATCATAGCCTAGTTTTTCGTTGAGGTAGCCCACCCCAGCCGAAAAAATAAAGAGATCCAATCCGCCCAAATTTTTAATAAGTTGGTCTAAATCTGCCGTGGCAGTAGCTTGGGTAACATCGGAAGGTAAAATATGAATTGCCTCTGGCTTGACCTTTTGAATTTCTTCCAATTCCTTTTTTCTCCGTCCGGTGATTCCAACCGAATAATCCTGCTTGACTAGCCCGATGGCTAGGGCTTTTCCAATCCCTGAACTTGCGCCAACAATGATGGCTTTTTTAGACATCTTATAAACTTAAATGGGTGTCGTCGCAAAAAGGACCTTTTTTGGTGGCCTTGCAATTACAAAGGCGCACGGGACCAGTGCGTTTAGCGGTAAACTTGAGGGGTTTAATTTTTGTTCCATGGTGTGATCCATCGCAAAAAGGCTGCGTTTGACTGCGCCCACAGGCACACCACAAGTATTCTTTTCCTTTGGTTAATTCTACATTTAAGGCCTCTTTTGTGGCAGTGTCTTCGTGTTTAAAATCTCTGTGCCACTCACTTCTTTTGTCCTTCGAGCTAACAAAAGGGTAGAAGTAAGCCGCTGTCCAATCGTCTTCGGTTTTGCGGTGTAAGCCATAGGCCTCTGGATAGCTGGTTTGAAAGGTAGCGGTGCCAAAAAGTTGGTCCCATAAGCTAAACATATTGCCAAAATTCCCATTGGGATCACTTGCCTTGTCGAGCATGGAAGTCCCGTGGTGCGAATGGTGAAAAGAAGGCGTTATGATGATGCGTTCCACCACTTTGATAATGGGCTTAAGCGCAGCGTATTTGTAAAAAGGTTTATCCCATTTTAGGGTACTGTGCGAGCTAATAATGATCAATTGTTTAATGACTAAGCCCAAAGCAACGGCTTTAGCTCCGCCGGCATAAACCACAAATCCAACCCACCAAATATTGGGCATCATCATGTAGTAGAGCATTGCATTGCGGTAGGAAACAAAGTAACCCATTTCTTCTGCTTGGTGGTGACTGCGGTGCAGTTTCCATAAAAATGGATACTCATGAGCAGAGCGGTGGTACCAATATTGAAGTACATCGTCGAGGAGAATATACCCGAAGAATAGAGGTACAAAGGAGAGAGACTTTAAAAGTTGTGTTCCTTCGGGATAGAGGGAACTACCCATAAAATAGACCGTTGCGACAATTGCTGGTTTAATCCCGGTGGAGAGGAAAAGAAAGCTAAAAACCTCTTGAATCCAGTCGCCTTTCGAGCGTTTTGAATTGGCTAAAAAACCCGAAATGGATTCCATTAAACCAAAACCAATGAGGATGCCTAGAACGAGATAAACGTCAAAATTTTCGATTGCGAGTAGAGAGGAGAGGAGTTGCTTCATTATTCTTCGTCATTTTTTCTAAAGGTGGGTACGATACGTGCTTTTGTTTTTTGTTCAAAACCATAGGCTATTTCGATGAGGGTGGGTTCACTCCATGCACGTCCAAAAATGGAGAGCCCAACGGGAAGTCCGTGAATATTCCCCATGGGTACAGTAATGTTAGGGTAGCCTGCCCATGCAGCTGGGGAGGAACTGCCGATGTGGTAATTGTCTCCGTTAAGCCAGTCGGTGCTCCAAGCTGGGCTTCCAGTGGGAGCGATAATGGCATCGAGTTGGTGTTCATTCATCACCCGATCCATTCCCTCTTGCTGACTCATGCGTTGTAAATTGGACAAAGCAGTTAGATAGGCCTCGCTATCGAGCCCTTCTTTTTCTTGCGCCATTTTTAAGTAAGCTTGATTGTAGTATTTCAATTCAAGGCTGTCTTGCTCATTGAAAGCGATGAGTGCTTCTAAGTTTTCAATAGCGGCTTTTTCACCTAAAGAGGAGAAGTAGTCGTTTAGTCCAGCTTTGTATTCATGCAACATCACTTGAAAAGAGTGCTGCCCTGTACCACGGGGGGCAATTTCATCGATTTCAATAAGGCTAGCCCCTGCTGCTTTAATCAAGCGAACCGATTGTTGCACCAAAGAATCTACCTGCGGATTTGCACCTAGTGGAGCGGTGTAAAGTGCGATGCGTTTACCTGCAAGTCCGTTGGGCTTAAGGTAGGGGGTGTAGTCATCTAAGGCCTTATTTTTACTCGCTGCAGTTTTGCTGTCTTTGGTATCGATGCCTGTTAAGCCACCCAACGCAATAACCGCATCGGTAAGGGTGCGTGCCATGGGGCCGGCAGTATCTTGTGTAAATGAAATGGGGATGATGCCTGAACGACTGATAAGCCCAACAGTGGGTTTAATGCCTACAATACCATTGGCGTTCGATGGACACACAATCGACCCATTCGTTTCTGTCCCAATGGCTAAAACGGTGAGGTTGGCCGAGACAGCAACGCCAGATCCCGAGCTTGAACCGCAAGGGTTTCGCGTTAAGACATAAGGATTCTTGGTTTGACCATTGATACCACTCCAGCCACTTGAAGAATGTTGCCCGCGAAAATTGGCCCACTCGCTTAAATTGGCTTTCGCTAAAATTACCGCTCCTGCTTCCCGGAGTTTTTTCGCGACATAACTGTCTTGTAGTGGTTTAGAGTTTTGCAGTGCGCGTGAGCCTGCCGTAGTATTCATTTTATCGTGGGTATCAATATTGTCTTTTAAAACCACAGGAATACCGTGTAAAGGTCCGCGTATTTTTCCCGCAGCCAACTCCTTGTCCAACTGTTCTGCTATGGAAAGGGCATCGGGGTTGATCTGAATGATGGACCGTAATTGTGGGCCACTAAAATCGACCTCCTCAATGCGCTCGAGATAGGCTTGGGTGATTTCTTTGATGGTGAATTCCCCTTCATGATAGCCCTCTTTTAAGCCTTGAATATCGATTTCCATATATTCAAATTCATTGGGATCGTGTTCTATTTTTACTTCCGCTGTAATACAACTAAACAGGAGGAATGGGAGGAAATAAAAGAGGCGTTTCGGCATCATAATAGTCGTTCAATCAGTTGTAAATTACGGTTTTTTGCAAAAAAGGAAAGAAAAATTTGTTTTTATCTCTGGAGATAGTAGTTTTGCAGGGTTATTAAACAAAAATGAACAATACGTTTTTTTACTACAACAGCTTTTATTTCTTCTATCAAGAGGAGAAAGGGACTTTGTAGTGAATGAACGCTAAACCATAAATGAAGTCCTGAATATTGTTCGGGACTTTTTTTTTGAATTAAGATGAAAGAAAAAATCGCCATACAAGGAATTAAAGGTTCATTTCACCATGCGGTGGCTATGGACTATTTTTCTCCTGAGGTTGCTTTAGAAGAATGCCTTAGTTTCGACGCTGTAGTCGATGCACTTTTGAGCGGGAAAGTAAAGCAGGCGGTTATGGCATTGGAGAATTCCATTGCAGGATCGATTATCCCCAATTATGCGCTCATCGATCATAACAACTTGACCATAGTGGGGGAGTATAACTTGAATATTCACCACAACTTAATGGCCTTGGAGGGGCAAGGCATTGAAGAACTTACCGAGGTGCACTCGCACCCGATGGCACTTCTACAGTGTAAAGCTTTTTTCAAGCAATACCCACACATTAAACTCATTGAAGCATCCGACACAGCCGATGTTGCCCGTAAAATTTCAGAGGAAAAATTACTTGGAATAGCGGCCATTGCCCCAAAAGAAGCTGCGCATATTTACGGCTTAAACCTTTTGGCAACTTCTATACAAACCATTAAAAACAATGTAACCCGTTTTGTGGTGGTGCAGCAAAAAAATGGAGCTTTACCCAAAGACCAAGTCAATAAAGCTTCGTTAAAGTTTGTCCTCGACCACCAGCGGGGAAGTTTGGCTGCTGTGCTCAATGTAATGAGCGATTGCCTGTTAAATTTAACCAAGATACAGTCCCTCCCAGTCATTGAAACCCCAGGGAAGTATGCCTTCTTTGTGGACATGACTTTTGACACCTACGAACAATACGACAAAGCACGCAAGATTTTAGCCATCATGGCGTTAGAATTTAAAATATTAGGCGAATACGCCGACGCAAAAAAATGAAGATGATTACCGCTACACGATTGGAAAGCGTTAAAGAGTACTACTTCTCCAAGAAATTGCGCGAAGTGGCAGGCTTGGTACAACAAGGGAAACCCATCCTCAACATGGGAATTGGTAGTCCCGATTTGCCTCCGCACCCCTCGGTAGTCGAGGCATTGCAAGCGGGGTTAAGCCACCCCAAAGCACATATGTACCAAAGTTATCAAGGGCTTCCTGAATTGCGTCAGGCCATGGCCGATTTTTACCAACGCAACTATGCCGTTGATTTGGATCCCAACCGAGAAGTACTGCCTTTAATGGGCTCGAAAGAAGGGATCATGCACATTTCCATGGCTTTTCTCAACAAAGGCGATGAGGTCTTGATTCCTAATCCGGGTTATCCAACCTACAGCTCGGTGACACAATTGGTCGAGGCGCGCCCTGTTTTTTATGACTTAAACGAGGCAGCGGGCTGGCAACCAGATTTTGAAGCCTTAGAGCGACTAGATACCACAAAAATAAAGCTGATGTGGGTCAATTATCCACATATGCCGACTGGGACAAAGGCGCAAGCTGCAACCTTTGAACGTCTAATTGACTGGGCTAAAAAGAATGAGGTATTGTTGGTCAACGACAATCCCTATAGTTTTATCTTAAACGAGGAGCCCCAAAGCCTTTTGAGCTTTCCGGGAGCCAAAGCCGTTGCTATGGAACTCAACTCTTTGAGCAAATCCTTCAATATGGCTGGCTGGCGTGTAGGACAACTTTCAGGGAATGCAGAAAATATTCAAGCGGTTTTAAAGGTAAAAAGCAATATGGATTCGGGTATGTTCTACGGGATTCAGCAAGGGGCAATCGCTGCGCTCAATGCGCCGTCTTCTTGGTTTGCTGAATTGAATGCTACCTACCGCAAACGCCGCAGTTTGATTGAAACTTTGGCGACTTCCATGAATACCACTTTTGATCCGAACAGTGTTGGACTCTTTGTTTGGGCCAAGCTCAACGACGATCGCCTCACTGCAGAGGCTTATATAGACGAATTGCTGTACGAGAAAGACATCTTCATTACCCCAGGAACTATTTTTGGTTCCCAAGGAGAAGGCTATGTACGCTTTTCTTTGTGCGTGACTGAAGAACAAATACAAACTGCTATAAACCGAATGCAAGCATGAAAATTTATGTAATTGGTATCGGTTTAATTGGTGGTTCCATGGCTTTGGATCTAAAAGATCTTGACCCTGCCCATGAAATTATTGGAGTTGATACCAATGCTGCTCACTTAGACGAGGCCCTTTCTTTAGGGATCATCGATCAAAAGGCTACCCTAGATACGTTGAATGAAGCCGATCGTGTGATTTTAAGTATTCCGGTAAAAGACAGTATGCGTTTACTTCCTGGACTACTCGATCAATTGCACCAAGATGCTTTGTTGTGGGATGTAGGTTCGACCAAAGAGCAATTGTGTAAGGTAGTGGAAAACCACCCAAAACGCGACCAATACCTCGCAGCGCATCCCATTGCTGGAACGGAATTCTCGGGCCCCAAGGCGGCGCACAAAGGCTTGTTCTCTGGAAAACCACAAATCTTGTGTGAAGCCAAGTCAACCCGTTCTGACTTGTTAATTTGGGCCAAAACAGCTTTCCGTCAAATGGGCATGTACCTGCGCTTTATGGATCCGAAGGAGCACGATCGCCACATGGCTTGTGTTTCTCACCTATCGCACATCAGTTCTTTTATGTTAGGGAAAACGGTACTTGAACAAGAAGCCGATGAACAAAATATTTTTGACTTGGCGGGCAGTGGATTTGAATCGACGGTGCGTTTGGCCAAAAGTTCTCCCGAAATGTGGACCCCAATATTTGAACAAAACAAAGCCAATGTGATCGATATTTTGAGCGATTACATTGATAACTTACAGAATTTCAAACGCAAATTGGAAGACGATCAGTTCGATGATTTGCATCAACAAATGAAAAATACGAATCAATTAACCACCATTCTTAACGGAATTAAACACAACAATTAGATATGGAAAATTCACCCGCAATGCGCCAATGGTTAGATAACTTTGGACTTTCACACCCACTGGTTATTGGAGGACCTTGTAGCGCCGAAACTGAAGAGCAAGTCATGAAAATTGCTCATGAACTCAAAGATACCGATGTAACGGTTTACCGTGCCGGTATTTGGAAACCAAGAACGCGCCCTGGAAATTTTGAAGGGGTAGGTGCTATTGGATTAAAATGGCTACAACGTGTTAAAGAAGAAACGGGTCTTTTGACGGCTACAGAGGTTGCCAACAAAGACCATGTTAAGTTGGCTTTAGAGCACGATATCGATATTCTATGGATTGGTGCACGTTCTACTGTGAGCCCATTTATCGTTCAAGAAATTGCAGACGCATTGGAAGGAACCGATAAAATTGTATTGGTGAAAAACCCTGTCAATCCTGATGTTGCCCTTTGGTTGGGTGGTATTGAGCGTTTGTACACAGCCAATATCAAAAACCTTGGTCTCATCCATAGAGGATTCTCTTCTTATGGAAAATCAAAATACCGCAACAACCCAGAGTGGCAGATTGCTGTTGAGGTACAAAATCGTTTCCCCGATTTACCGCTCATTTGTGATCCATCGCACATTACAGGAAAACGCGACATGATTTTTGATACTTGTCAAATGGCGCTAGACCTCAACTTCGACGGTTTAATGGTGGAAAGTCACTGGGATCCAGACAATGCTTGGAGTGATGCTGCACAGCAAGTTACCCCTACGGCTTTAGTGCAAATCATGAAAGACTTGAAAATTCGCGAGGCTACTACCGATGAGGAAAATTATCAGACCGAGTTACAAAACTTACGTGCACAAATTGATATTGCCGATCAGGCTATACTTGACACCCTTGGAAAACGCATGAAAGTTGCCGAGGCTATTGGGGAAATTAAAAAAGCCAACAATGTAGCAGTATTGCAAAATAAACGTTGGAATGAAATCCTAGGAAAAATGGTTCTCGAAGGAGAAGAACGCAACCTTTCTGAAGAATTTATTCTACGCTTGTTTAAAGCCATTCACCAAGAATCGATCAATCATCAAGAGCAGATCGTGAAAGGATAAACGAAGAAAACCGCCAATTGGCGGTTTTTTTTTATCTTGATTCAAAACGCGAATAGTTATGTCTTTTTCGAATCTTCAATTGATGCGTGAAACACGTCAATTACTCGCTCCACACTGGGGAGTGGGGGTATTAGTTGCCTTTGTTTATCTCCTCATTTTGGGTGGTCCCTCCAGTGCCTTAGATGAGGTTTGGGAAGTTGTACCGCTTTTATTTACTGGACCACTAAGCTTGGGATTTGCCTTGTTCTCTTTAGCGATTGTTAGGGAAGAACAACCGCATTTTAATCAGTTGTTTCAGGGCTTTTCATCCTATTTAAAAACATTCTTGGCCTATTTCATGATGCTGGTGTTGATTGTTGTTGGTCTTGTCTTTTTTATCGTTCCGGGAATTGTTATCTCGCTCGCCTTTTCCATGACCTTCTACATCATGGCCGACCGACCTGAACTTTCATTTAGCGAATGTCTTTATGAGAGTTGGACACTCACCAAAGGCTATCGTTTGAAATATCTAGGCTTGTCTCTCCGTTTTATTCCTTGGTATTTTCTTGGGGTCTTGGCTTTAGGTGTTGGGGTCTTTCTTGTACTTCCGTGGCACGAAGCAACAAATGCTCGCTTTTATGAAGAGATTAAGCGACAAAAATGAATGACTTAATTAAATAAAAAAACCGCCCTAAAGGCGGTTTTTTTATTGGGTAAGGACGGCTATTATGCCAATGCTTTAGCAATTCGTCCAATGGCTTCTTTAATATTATCTACCGAAGCGGCATAGGAAATACGAATACAGTCTCCGTTACCAAAAGCATCACCAGTAACGGTGGCGACATGTGCTTCTTCTAGGAGATAGAGTGCAAAGTCTGATGCATTTTCAATGTTTTTTCCGCGTAAGGTTTTTCCAAAATAAGCCGATACATCTGGGAAAACATAAAAAGCCCCTTGAGGTTGATTGAGTTTAATCCCTGGGATTTCAGCGAGTAATGAGATGATTAATTCGCGACGGCTTTTAAACTCATCGACCATATATTGAATATTGCTCACAGGTGCTTCCAAAGCGGTGATGGTAGCGCGCTGTGCTATACAGTTGGCTCCTGAGGTGATTTGTCCCTGCATCTTGTTACACGCTTTAGCAATCCACGCTGGAGCACCAATGTATCCAATGCGCCAACCGGTCATGGCAAATGCTTTGGCCACTCCGTTTACCGTAATGGTTCGGTCGTATAATTCAGGGATAGCAGCGAGACTAAAGTGAGGTGTACCGTAGTTGATGTGCTCATAAATCTCGTCAGAAAGAATATAAATGTCGGGGTACTTTTCCAAGACTTTTGCCAATGCTCGGTACTCCTCTTCCGTATAAATTGTTCCACTCGGGTTGTTGGGCGAGTTGAACATGATGAGTTTTGTTTTGGGTGTTATGGCCGCTTCCAATTGCGCTGGCGTGATTTTAAAATCATCCTCAATACTGGTTGGGATAATGGTTGATTTTGCCTCAGCTAAGGTGGCAATTGCAGAGTAGCTCACCCAATACGGTGCGGGTAAAAGTACTTCATCGCCAGGGTTGAGTAACACCATACACACATTGGCGATTGATTGTTTTGCTCCTGTGGAAACGACAATTTGATTGGCCGCATAGTCCAAACCATTGTCTCGTTTGAATTTAGTGATGATGGCTTGTTTTAAGTCAGCATAACCGTCAACAGGGCTATAGGAATTGTAGTTGTCGTTTACGGCTTGGATAGCCGCTTCTTTAATGTATTCTGGTGTGTTGAAATCAGGCTCACCTAGACTCAACCCAATTACATCAATGCCTTCGTTTTTTAACTCACGGGCTTTTGCCGCCATGGCCAAGGTCGCCGAAACAGGTAAACTGTTTATTCGTGCTGATAATGCCTCCATAATCAATAGTTTTTTATGCGGGTTGAACCCCCATCTTTTTCAAATGTTTAAAGTGCGAAAATAAGGCACTTCGGGTAGTTTTGTGTTCGTTGTAGGGTAAATTAAACTCCAAGGCTGTTTTTTTCACAATTTTCGCAATATCTGTGTAATGTATATGTGAAATATGCGGGAAAATATGGTGTTCAATTTGGTGATTGAGTCCGCCTGTAAACCAGTTCACTAATCTATTCTTAGTGGAAAAATTAACGGTTGTAAAAAGTTGATGAATCGCCCAAGTGTTTTTCATGCTCCCCGTTTCAGTATCGGGCAAGGGCATTTCGGCATCTTCAATCACATGCGCTAACTGGAAAGTTAGGCTTAAAATGAGACCAGCGGTGTAGTGCATGATAAAGAAACCGAGTAAAATTTGCCACCATGGGAGTTCCATTTTCCAAAGTGGAAGAATTATCCATATACCTGAATAGAGCAGTTTTGTGCCAATCAGAATACTCCATTGACGAAGCGGTTGTAGTTTTTTACGGTAGGTCAATTTCTTCTTTAAGTAGCGTGAGATTTGTCGAAAGTCAGAACTAATCACCCAATTGATGGTAAGCAACCCATAAACGAATACCGCATAATAATGCTGAAAACGGTGGAAGGGAGACCAGTCGCTGTGCTTTGAAAAACGGATGATGCGACCAGCGTCTAAATCTTCATCATGCCCTTGAATATTGGTGTAGGTATGATGCAAAATATTGTGTTGTACTTTCCAGTTGTGCACATTACCGGCAAGAATATAGATACTCGCTCCCATGAGTTTATTCACCCAATCATATTTAGAGAAGGAACCGTGATTTCCATCGTGCATTACGTTCATGCCTACCCCAGCCATGCCCACTCCCATGACTACAGCCAACAATAGTTTTATCCACGGGTTTAATCCCGTAAGCAATATTAAAAAGTAAGGAGTGAGAAGTAAGGAAAACATAATGACTGTTTTTAGATACAGTCGCCAGTTCCCTGTTTTTAATGCTTTGTTCTTTTGAAAGTGTTCATTGACCCTTTTGTTTAGTGTTTGAAAAAATTTTTGTGGATCTTTTCGCGAAAAACGAAGGGTTTTAAAAGAAGATGGTGATTTCATGAAATAGAAAGAATATCTTTGATTTTAGATTAAAACTACAAATTTTGAAGCGCATTGCATACTATTTTCCGGAGCTTTCTAAACA
>WTJP01000048.1 GCA_011526275.1 Candidatus Arcticimaribacter sp.
TCTTCAGATAAAACGGGATTCAAAATGAAAACAGTTTCGTAATGGTTCATAAAATTGATTTAAATAAGGGTGCAAAAATAACGCAATTCCTACGCCATACCAAATAATCTTGGCTTTTTTACACATCGGCTTCCCCCCGTTTTTTATTACCTTTGAGAAAACACCCAAACATGGCACAACGTTTTCTTTACATAGACGAAAACAGCGCATTAAATGAAACCTTCACCAAGTCAACCGCCTCACTCATTGGCAACGGGAATATGTATTCCTGTCATCAACTCAAAGATGCAAAAAAATTCTTGGCAGAAAACCCCATCGATGTCATCATTATTGACCCCAATTTTTCGAACGATAACGGCTTTACTTTTATTGAAAAACGGCTCGACGATTACCTTTTTGTCCTCCACTCTGCTCGAACCAAAGATGCGGTTCGTGGCTATGATTTAGGGCTTTTTGACTTCTTGCCGAAACCCTTCTCCCTGGAGCGATTTAAAAAAACCTTTAAACGTTTAAACAACCAAACTTATATAGAGGAAAAAGAAAAAAGCCTTCTCCCCCTCCCCTTTCTAGAGGTGCGTTGTGATTTGATGACTGAACGAATATTGCACGATAATATTCAATTCATTGAAGCCATGGGTGATTATGCCAAGATCGTTACACCCGATAGAAAGTATGTCGTTTTGATGTCAATGAAAAAACTCGAAGAAGTACTACCCACTGATCGGTTTTTCCGGGTGCACAAATCCTTCATTGTCAACGTAGAATTGATCCACCAATTTACCGCAAGAGAGATAGAAGTAGCGGGAAATAAAATTCCTTTGAGTCGTTTTAAAAAGCAACGCTTTTTCAGCTTTATGGCTTCGGCCTAGGCGGGATCGATATCCAAGCTCACATTTACCGAACGAAAATGCCCCACTGCCTCAAAGCTTTTTAAGGCGCTGGAAACAATATCCTTGATTTGCGCTCGGGTAGCATTGTCGGGAAACTTCAATAAAATTTGTTTGATGAATTGATTCCGCACTCTAGCTACTGCTGGATCGACAGGCCCCAAAACCGGGCTATTCAAGTGCTGGCTAAGCACATCGGCCAACCACTGTCCCGCTTGATTCACCTTTTGGTAGTCGCGGGCTTTTAACGCAATACGTATTAAGCGATAAAAAGGCGGGTACTCAAAAGTTTTGCGCTCGTGTAACTGTTGGGTATAGAGGGCTTTGTAATTGTTTTGTAGTACTTGTTGCAATACGGGATGATCGGGAGAAAAAGTTTGCAACAAGACCTTTCCTTGGGTGCTCGAACGCCCTGCACGTCCTGCCACTTGGGTCAACAATTGGAAAGCGCGTTCATGCGCTCTAAAATCGGGGAAAAACAACAAAGGGTCGGTATTGATGACACCCACCAAACCAACGTTTTTAAAATCGAGTCCTTTGGTCACCATCTGGGTGCCTACCAAAACCTTGACTTCCCCAGAACTGAAGCGTTCTATGATGCCTTCAAATGCGCGCTTTGCTCGGGTGGAATCCCAGTCCATGCGCTCCACAGGGGCGTCGGGGAAATACTGCTGCACCTGCTCTTCAATTTGCTGCGTTCCTGTTCCCTTTACTTCCATGTTGGGGCTAGAACACACCACACACTGAACGGGCTTAGCAATATGATAACCACAATAATGACAGCGCAATTGCTGGTTGTATTGATGATAGGTCAAGGAAACATCGCAGTTGGTACACTGTGGAATATGTCCGCAACTATGGCATTCCAAAAGCGGAGCATATCCCCTTCGGTTTTGGAATAAAATCACTTGCTTCCCTTCTGAAAAGCAAGTTTCCATAGCCGAAAACAACTGTGGGGAAAACAAGCCTTTCATGCTTTTTCGTTTGTGGGCTTCTTTTAAATCTACAGTCTCAATGCTGGGCAATTGGGCCGCACCAAAGCGTTCCAGCAATTGCACATGACCATACTTTCCGCGTTCAACATTGTAGCGCGATTCGATAGAAGGAGTAGCAGAACCCAACAGGAGTTTAGCCTGCTGTTGATGGGCTAAAACGATAGCGGCGTCGCGCGCTTGGTAGCGCGGGGCAGGATCAAATTGTTTGAACGAAGACTCGTGTTCTTCATCGACAATCACCAAGCCCAAATCTTGAAAGGGTAAAAAGACGGCAGAACGTGCTCCCAATACGATACGTGCCTTATCGCTTTTATGCAAAATGGACTTCCACACTTCCACCCG
>WTJP01000052.1 GCA_011526275.1 Candidatus Arcticimaribacter sp.
AAAAGCGGCTAAATCCACCGCATTCGTTTGGAACGCAGCCAAAGCGGGGTGTCGATCCACAAGATCGCAAATAAGGGAGGAAAAATAGCCAGTATTTCTATATGGAATACGGGTCAACGCCATAGCAACTTTTATTCTGCTAAAGATATCTCATCTGCAAAGAATAGAAAAAAATATCCCAGAAATTATATCTTTACTTCCTTTACTTAAAACACATGAAAAAGCTATTCTTCGCCCTTCATTTCCTAAGTTTCACCCTTGTTTTTGGGCAACTACAATCACCTGAATCCTTTTTAGGGTATGAACTCGGAACGCAGTTTACGCGGCACCACCAAGTCATCGACTACGTAAAGCACGTGGCTTCGAGCTCGGCTTACGCCACCACAAAATCGTATGGGAAAACCTATGAAGGCAGAACCCTTCAATTGGTGTACCTCTCTTCCCCCGAGAACCTCGCGCAGTTAGAGGCGATGCGAAAAGATCATTTGCGCAGTATTGGCTATGCCCCAGGCGCAAGAGAAACATCAAAGGAATTTAGTGTGGTTTGGTTGAGCTACAACGTACACGGTAATGAATCCACCAGCACCGAAGCAGCCCTTAAAACCCTGCACACCTTGGTGACCGAAAAACAGGAATGGCTCGAAAATTTGGTGGTCATCATGGATCCTTGTATCAATCCCGACGGACGCGATCGCTATGTAAACTGGTACAACCAAGTAAAAAGTACCCCTTTCGATATCGACCCACGTGCCAACGAACATTTTGAAGATTGGCCGGGCGGACGCTATAACCACTACTACCACGACCTCAACCGCGATTGGGCTTGGCTAAGCCAGGTGGAAAGCCAACAACGCTTACCCGAGTACCTTTCATGGATGCCGCAAATTCACGTGGACTTTCACGAGCAAGGGGTGGACAGCCCTTACTATTTTGCTCCGGCGGTGGAACCTTACCACGAGGTGTTAACCGACTTCCAACGCGAATTTCAGGTGACCATAGGAAAAAATCACGCCCGCTATTTCGACCAAGAAGGTTGGCTCTATTTTACCGACGATGTATTCGACCTGCTCTACCCTGGCTATGGAGACACCTACCCCATGTTGAATGGTGGTATTGGGATGACCTATGAGCAAGGAGGAAGTGGCCGCGCAGGATTGGGTATCCTCAACAGCGTTGGCGATGTTTTAAGCTTAAAAGACCGCATTGCACACCACTACACCAGTGGGTTATCGACCGTAGAAGTTGCCTTCAACAATATAGCGCGATTAAACCGAGAGTTTCAAGCCTTCCACGCCCAACAAAAAGGGAAATACGCGAATTATGTTTTAACGGGAGCGCAAGACAAACTAAAGGGCTTAAAAAACATTTTGGACCAACACCAAATCGAGGTCACTGCCTTAGCGCAAAACACCAATGTCAAAGGCATTGAATACAGCCAGCAAAAAACAAAGAGCACTGCATTTCCAAAGGGAGCCCTAGTCATTTCAGGCAATGGAAAGAAAAGCCGTTTGATTCAATCCCTGTTTGAACCAAAAACAGCTTTTTCGGATTCTTTGACCTATGACATTACCTCATGGTCCTTGCCCTACGCCCACGGACTAAAAGCGGTGGCGACCAATCAAAACCTGAGTACCGAGGCTTATGCAGAAAAAGCGAATAAAGTACAGCTCGACCCTAAAGCCTATGCCTATGCAGCCGAGCGGAATTCCTTAACCGATGGGAAATTCTTGGCTGGTTTAATGAAAGCTGGCTTACGGGTATATTACAACAGCGAGCCACTAACCAATGGCGGAAAGCGTTGGGAACGCGGTAGTGTTTTTGTCTTGCGTGGTGAAAATCGTCAAACGGAAAACTTAGCGCAAACCATTGAAGAAATCGCAGCGGAAACAGGACAAGAGGTTACCGCCTTGGCCTCTGGATTTTCGGATGAAGGCCCAGATTTAGGCTCAAACAAAATGCAGTTTATCGCTAACCGAAAGGTGGGGATTCTCAAAAGCGATCAAGCGACTCCCGCTGCCTATGGGGAAGTATGGCACTTTTTCGAACAACAGCTCCACTACCCTTTAAGACAACTGAGTGAAGACCGTTTAAACGAGCGATTCCTCAATACATTGGATGTGTTGATTGTCCCCTCGGGTTATTACAGCAATCTCCTCGATGCAGAAGGAAAAAATGCCTTGATGCAATGGATGAGCAAGGGAGGACGTGTCGTCGCCATTGGGAA
>WTJP01000153.1 GCA_011526275.1 Candidatus Arcticimaribacter sp.
CCGAAGGTTGTTGAGCTGGTCGAATGTTGCTGAGCTATAGTCGAAGCAAGCGGTTTAAAACAAGAAACCCCAACCAAAAGGCCAGGGTTTACTCACACAATCAAGAATGATTGTTTAGTTCAATTTAGCTTCTAAATTCTCTTTCAGCGCATCGAGGAATTGCTGGGTAGTGAGATAGTGCTCTTTGGTCATGTTTTCTTTGTGGATCAACAAAGCCAAATCTTTGGTCATTTTTCCGCTTTCTACGGTCTCCACACAAACGTCTTCAAGTGTTTGGCAGAAATCGATCAAGGCTTGGTTGTTGTCTAATTTTCCACGGTGTTGTAAACCACGGGTCCACGCAAAAATAGACGCAATAGGGTTAGTTGATGTTTCCTTCCCTTGTTGGTGCTGGCGGTAGTGACGTGTCACTGTCCCGTGAGCAGCTTCAGCTTCCATGGTTTTTCCATCAGGTGTAACCAAGGTTGACGTCATTAACCCTAATGATCCAAATCCTTGTGCTACGGTGTCCGACTGTACATCGCCGTCGTAGTTTTTACACGCCCAAACAAATCCACCGTTCCACTTCATAGCAGCAGCCACCATATCGTCGATTAAGCGGTGCTCATAGGTAATTCCTGCAGCTTCAAATTGGTCTTTGAATTCGTTCTCATATACTTCTTGGAAAATGTCCTTAAAGCGCCCGTCATAGGCTTTCATGATGGTGTTTTTCGTCGATAGATACAAAGGCCATCCTTTCTTTAAGGCTTGGTTCATACATGAACGTGCAAAACCATAGATAGAAGAATCGATATTGTACATACACATGGCTACCCCGTTTTCTTGGAAGCTATATACTTCCCAAGTTTTAGGTGTACCACCGTCTTCAGGGGTAAAGGTCATGGTGAGTTTTCCTTTTCCTGTAGTTACGGCATCAGCAGCGCGGTACTGATCTCCAAAGGCATGACGACCAATACAAATAGGCTTGGTCCACCCTTGTACATAACGCGGTACGTTTTTCATGATGATGGGCTCGCGGAAAACGGTACCTCCTACAATGTTACGGATGGTTCCGTTGGGAGAACGCCACATATTGGAAAGTTTAAATTCTACCACGCGATCTTCATCGGGTGTAATGGTAGCACATTTAATTCCTACGTTGTGTTCTTTGATCGCGTTGGCCGCTTTTACTGTAATCTCATCGTTGGTCGCATCGCGCGAAGTGACCGATAGATCGTAGTATTTAATGTCTAAGTCAAGATAGGGGAGAATGAGTTGTTCTTTGATAAAAGACCAAATGATACGTGTCATTTCGTCTCCATCCATTTCCACAACGGGATTGATTACTTTAATTTTTTCCATCTGGTTGGCTGTTAATTTAATTTCAATAGTGGTATATAAAAAAGGCCGCTAATGCGACCTTTAATAATTTTAATGTTGACGCTCTTTAATGCGTGCTTTCTTACCGCGTAATTCTCTAAAGTAGTAGATACGTGCTCTGCGTACTTTACCGCGCTTGTTGATTTCGATTTTCTGTAAGGCAGGAAGGTTTACAGGAAAGATACGTTCTACCCCTACAGTTCCCGACATTTTACGGATGGTAAATGTCTTAGAAAGTCCTTGGCCTTTGATTTGGATCACTACCCCACGGAAAAACTGCGTACGCACTTTTTCTCCCTCGCGGATTTCATAATACACGGTGATGGTGTCTCCAGCTGCAAATTCAGGAAAATCCTTCTTTTCGATGAATTCGTCTTGTACAAAATTGATTAAAGATTCCATTTTTATCTCTTTAAGGTTGTGGCAGCTAACATACACGATTCTCGTCAGAGGTTAAATGCGGTGCAAAAATACGATTAATTTTATATCCTGCAAGACTGGAACAGCGCAATTTAAGACAAAAATAAATGGGTTAAAAAGCGGGTCGAAATGCACTTCCCAAAGGGGTGTTTAGGGCATTTCTTGTTTGAACGCAGCGGCTGGAATGGAGAATTCTACCGAGAATTTCATTCTACTCACCACACTTTGGCTTTTGTCTTTCCCTACTTTTAGATCAACACCCAACACGCTAAGTTCAACCTCACCCAAGCCGTCTTTGCTTGTGCGGGTGGTAACCGCTAAGTCAAAGTCCAAGGTCGAAAAGTCTTCTGCTGGCGCGCTGCCATCGGCCAAACGCGTGGAGCCACCGGTGGTTTTGAGTTCTACGCCATACAGGGAAATAGCCTTTTGCGCCTGCAA
>WTJP01000027.1:0-21763 GCA_011526275.1 Candidatus Arcticimaribacter sp.
GTGTTGGAGCTGGAACAACAATAAACAATATTGAGGTTGTAGGAAGTAATGACGATGGTATCGAAATCTTCGGTGGTTCTGTGAATGTATCCAACGTTGTTATTCTTGCTCAACGCGACGACGCACTTGATTTAGACCAAGGGTATAAAGGAACTATTGACAATGCAGTAATTGCTTTAAGAGCTAATTCAGACAACCCTTTCGAGATTGACGGAACAGAAGATTCTACAGGGGCTAATGACGGAGTTTACACCGTGAACAATGTCACTGTTTATGGCGCCGATAACCCAGAGCCAGGAAAAAACAACCTTGGAGATTGGAAAAGTGATGCTACTGGATTGACCAATAATGTAGTTTATAAAAATATCGCCGGACTTGCTCTTAAAGGAATTGATGCGGATACCTACAACGGACAAGCAACAACTGCTTCCTTGGGGAATCTCAATTTCAACGGTTTTGACTTTGTGACCACAGCAAGTCTCGCCGATTTGTTTGCCAACACAACCGTAACGGATTATGCTGATTGGGCAGAAGTCGTTGCCACACAAGAAGCAAACACAGGAGCAGACGAAGATGCTTTGAGTTGGACTTTATGGAGCACGCTAGCCAATCTATAAAAGAAATATAATTTACCCTTTGCCTGGCACTGCCGAGTCAAAATATTACGATTTACAAATGAATCATTATTTCAATTTTGTTGCCCTTCTTTTCTCAAGCCTTCTATTTTCACAATCGGTCATTACCGGAACCATTAGTGATGGAGAATTCAACGACCCACTCCCCTTTGCTAATGTAGTTTTAAAAACTGCCGATGGGGAAACCAATCTTGGCGGAAGTACCTCCGACTTTGACGGGAAATACAGCTTTGAGGTTACCCAAGGAAATTATATTCTTGAGTTTTCTTACGTAGGATATGGCACCAAAAAAATTACGGATATCGCCGTTAACAGCGATGCTGAAGTAATTGTTGATGTTACCTTAAGCCCTATCGACAATGCCCTAGATGAAGTAGTTGTTACCACGTCGGCCCGACAAAACTCGGAACAAGCTGTATTGGCGCTACAGAAAAAATCGATCAACCTTATGGATGGGCTTTCTGCTCAATCCATCAAAAAATCGGGAGATACTAACCTTGCAAGCGCCATTAAACGCGTGCCGGGTGTCTCTATCCAAGATGGGAAATTCGTTTATGTGCGTGGATTGGGAGACCGCTATTCTAAAACCCTCTTAGGTGGTTTAGAGGTGCCTGGTCTAGATCCAGACAAAAACACCCTTCAATTGGATATTTTCCCTACCAACCTCCTCGACAATATCATCGTCAACAAATCGTCTAGTGCCGATTTAAACGCTGACTTTTCTGGAGGGGTAGTCAATATCATCTTAAAAGACTTTTCTGCATTACCAGAATATACTTTCTCTCTTTCAGGTTCCTACAACCCTTCGATGAACTTGGTCAACAATGCTATTCAAAACAACCCGAGTGGCATGAACATCTTCGGTTTTAACAACGGTTATTTCGATCGTCGAATTGGTGCTCAACAAGACATTCCCCTACCCGAAGCTTCACAACCTGGACGTTCTTCCGTTCTAACTAAAATTACAGAGGTATTTACTCCCGAGATGGCTATTCATCGCTACAACAGCGGATTGAACTACAACCTTGGTGCAAGTGCCAGTAATCAGTTTGCATTGACCGATGATAAGTCCATTGGTTTTATTGCTGCATTGGGCTTCCGTTCCAATACAGAATACTATGCCGATTACGCCACAGGAACAACCAACAAAGAACCTAGTGGAATTACACGTGAAACGTCTCAAGACGGAGAGCTTGGAAAAATCACTAAACTCGCTAGTGGACTCTTAGGTGTTTCCCTTAAAACCGAAAATTCTAAATACAAAGTCAACCTGCTTAACTTGCGCAGTGCTGAGTCGAGTGCGGTAAATGCAGTTTATGCTGATTACCTTGAAAATCCTTATGTAGGGATTGCTAATATTCTTACCTACACCGAGCGCAATATTGTTTCTATTCCATTTAGTGCCAAGCATGTTCTCGATGAAGGAAAATCGGTTATTGAGTGGAAAATTGCTCCTTCTTATGCTGAAGTATTCGACAAAGATTTTAAGAAGACCGTTTTTGAAACGAACGCCGATCGCTCTTTCTTTATCCTCTCTCCTGCTACCACCCAGTTGCCCCAACGTTTGTGGAGAACCTTGCGCGAAAACGCCATTGCGAGTAACGCAATTTATTCACGTGAGCTAGAAGGGAAAGTAGAAGGAAAACTCAAAACGGGGGTTTCTTTTTCATCAAAAGACCGTGCCTTTAGAACCTCTAATTACTCTATTGACTACATTGGCCGCAGTGAAAACCTCTTGGGGAATCCCAATAATATTCTTGACTCGAATAATCTTTGGACGCCAGAGACCAATGAAGGGTCGCATATTGTTGGAAACTTCCAGCGCACCAACCAGTATGATGCAAGCAGTACCACCCTGGCAGGATTCGTCTCTGCAGAACTTAAATTCAACGAAAAATGGAAGTCTGTCGTAGGGCTTCGTTTTGAGAATTATATCGTAAAATACAGCGGACAAAGTTTGGGACAAGAAATTTTCAATGATGCCGAATTGATCAATGTAAACGACTTCTTCCCTTCCTTAAATGTTATTCGCTCTATAGATGAAGATACCAACCTTCGTTTTTCTTACGCCAGAACAACTGCTCGTCCTAGCTTTAAAGAAAACTCGGCAGCACAAATCTTTGATCCAATTACCGAGCGTTTCTTTATTGGTAATACCGATTTAAATCCTTCTTATATCAACAATATCGACTTGCGCTATGAGAAGTATGGAGAAGGAAATCAATTCTTTGCTTTCAGTACGTTCTACAAGCATTTAACCGACCCAATCGAAATCGTGGCTTTTGATTTTAACACAGCCAACCAATTGATTGCGCGAAACAATGAAAAAGCGACCGTGTTTGGAATAGAAATTGAGTACCGAAAAAACCTGCTTGACAATAGCACGAAAAAATTGGCGCTCAACATCAACTCCTCTTTTATTTACTCTAGTCAACGCATGAGCGACGGAGAATACCAAGGAAGAGTGATTACTGAACCTACCCGTGAAATAGATCCGAATCGTGTGTTGCAAGGACAATCGCCTTTCCTCATCAACACTGGATTGACCTATACCCTTCCCGAAATTGACCTTGAGTCGAGTCTCTTCTATAACGTACAAGGGAAAACGCTTGAAGTCGTTGGTGTAGGGAACATTCCAGATGTTTACACCGACCCATTCAACAACTTGAACCTAACGGTAATCAAGAAGTTTGGGGAAGACGGAAATCAAAGCCTTACCCTAAAAGTGCAGAATATCTTAAACGATACCCGTGAGAGTTATTACGACTACTTTGGAGAGCAACAACTTCCTTTTTCCCTCTACCATTTGGATAGAACCATTAGCTTAGGATACAATATAAAATTCTAAAGCCTTGTCCTGAATGGGAAAATAAAGTAGATTTACCGAGAAGTAAACCATGGAGAATCTATATTTATACATCGTAATCTTACTGGCTGTGTTGGCCATAGGAGACCTTATAGTCGGCGTCAGTAATGACGCCGTCAACTTTTTAAATTCCGCCATTGGCTCTAAAGCCATTTCGTTTCGCAACATTATGATCTTGGCGAGTTTTGGAATCGCCCTAGGCGCCATTTTCTCTAGCGGAATGATGGAGGTCGCCCGAAAGGGGATTTTCAATCCTGAGGCCTTTACCTTTCAAGAGATCATCTACATTTTTATGGCGGTAATGATTACCGATATTCTCTTACTGGACTTTTTCAATACCCTTGGAATGCCCACCTCGACTACGGTCTCCATTGTATTTGAATTGTTGGGTGCTGCCATTGTTATGGCCTTGATTAAAATTTCGGTTTCAGGCGATGGGTTCAATGAATTGAGTAACTACATCAATACCACCAAAGCCACCCAAATCATCTTTGGGATTCTACTCTCGGTAGTGGTTGCTTTTAGTGTAGGCGCAATTGTGCAATGGGTATCGCGCTTTTTATTGACCTTCTATATCGATGAAACTTCTTCCCTAAAAAAAGCCCTTTTTGGAGGGATTTCCTTGGCTGCGCTTTCCAACTTCATTCTTATTAAAGGGATTAAAGGAACAGAATACGCTTCCATTTCTTTTGAAGCTTTAGGCAACCAGACCATCAAGGAATTTCTCAACAATGAGTTACTCTTGGTCAATGGGGTCAATATCGTTTTGTGGTACTTTATTTCCTATGCCTTAATCCGATTTACCTCGGTCAATATTTTTAAACTGATCATCGCCATTGGAACCTTTGCTTTGGCACTGGCTTTTGCTGGGAATGATTTGGTGAATTTTATTGGAGTTCCTATTGCTGCGTTTCAATCCTATGAAGCTTGGGCAGCGTCAGGTATTGCTGCGGAAAGTTATCAAATGAGTGTACTAGCAGCTAAAGTCCCTACTCCTACCCTCTTCCTGTTTGGTTCGGGGGTGGTGATGATTTTAACCCTTTGGTTCTCCTCTAAGGCCAAAGGTGTAGTACAAACCTCTCTCGATCTATCGAACCAATATGACACCAAGGAGCGTTTTAAACCCAATGCCTTATCCCGTGGATTAGTGCGCCTTTTTTCTTGGATTGGCGACGGAGTAGCTACTATGATTTCACCGGCAAACCGAGCTAAAATTGAAAAACGTTTTGAGTTGGTACCGATAAATACAAAAGAAGATTGGACCGACGACGCTCCCTCTTTCGATATGATTCGTGCAAGCATTAACCTGGTAGTTGCTGCAGTGCTCATCTCGGCGGCTACTTCTTTAAAACTCCCTTTATCCACTACCTATGTCACCTTTATGGTAGCCATGGGAACCTCGCTTTCCGACAAAGCATGGGGGCGCGACAGTGCGGTTTATCGTGTTGCTGGGGTGTTGAATGTAATTGCAGGGTGGTTCTTCACCGCCATTAGTGCCTTTACTGTTTGTGGAGTGATTTTATATTTGTTCCATATTGGAGGACCCGTAGCGATTGCTTCTATCTTTTTCTTGGTGCTACTCATCACGGGTAAAAACTTCCTCAACCACCGTAAACAGTCGAAAGAAACTCAAATAGAAACCGCCATCCTCCACGGAGATAGCCGTTCTTTTATTGGTGTTATTCAAGAAGCCGACGAAAACATTACCCAAGTCGCTATTGGAGCACACAAAACCTATCAACTGCTTATTGAAGGGCTTTCTTCCCAGAACATTAAAAAGCTCAGTAAAGCCCAAAAGAAAGTGCGTAATCTTGAAGAAAACGTGCTAGACCTACGTAACAACCTCTTCAACTTTATCAGAAAATTAGAAGAAACTAGTAACGATGCTAGTCGCTTTTACATCGATACCCTAAGTTATATTCAAGACATTATTGAAGACATTGACTACTTGGTCAACATTAGTCACGAGCACATCAACAACAACCACAGCAAATTAAAACTGAGTCAAATTAGAGGCCTTAAAGAAATTGCTGAAGTTATTGACTTACTGCTCCAAGGTTCAATCAATGCTTTTGAAGACAATTCCCTAAAAAAGCTGGGAGAGGTTTTAAGTAAAAAGGAGGATATTATTTCGAGTATAGATGATAAAATCAACGATCAAATCAACATTACACGAACGGAAGATAGAAGTCCTAAAAACACGACCCTCTACTTCAATATTCTTTTAAAATCCAAGGATTTAATTCGACACAAGATCGAATTGATTGATCGATTCTATCAAACAACCAGTCAGATAAAATCTACTTTATAAGGATTATTTTTGGGCGTCAACAAGTCTGTTGCTCGCTTCCCAACTGATTTTTTGAACGATTGCATTGTTTTTAAACTCCACCTCTGTCAAGTCGTTGTTATCCCAAAACAACCAAGTACCATTGCGTTCTCCTTTTGTGTAGTTGGCTACACACAAAAGTTTTCCTTCGGCATCGTATTTCATCCATTTTCCATGAAGACGGTTATTCTTTAAGAAACCTTCTTGTGCCAATTGACCATTATCGTGATAGACGGATACTTTCGTGAGTTTACCTTCTTGTTCAACTACCGTTTTTGGTGCATCTTGTTGTGCCATTACAGTACAACCAAACAAAAGGACGAGGGTCAAAATATACGTTCTCATAAGTCAATGTTTTTCTGTTACAAAACAAATATATAACATTATTTTCATTTTGACTTAATATTTACGTAACATTATCTTAACATTAGGGTTTAGGCACAAAAAAAGCCCCAATTAAGGGGCTTAATATCAGTCTATTACAATGTTAAGAACCGCACATTAAACAATCATCGTCTTCGCTTTCACGCGATTGTTGTAGCATGGCTTTTAATTCTTCTGGTGTCAATGGCTCTACAGGCACTGCCGCAGGTTTAGCTGCATCAGTAGTACTGGCAGTAGATGCTTGTGCAACAGCAGCTTCAGGAACTGCAGCCTTTTCTTTATTGCTTAAAGTAAATTTAATCGCATCTACAGCCGACTTGGTACGGAGGTAGTACATTCCCGTTTTTAAGCCCGATTTCCACGCATAGAAGTGCATAGAGGTAAGTTTAGCCATGGTGGCACCCTCCATAAAGAGGTTAAGCGATTGCGATTGATCGATGAAGTAACCGCGGTGGCGTGACATGTCGATAATGTCTTTCATACTCATTTCCCAAACGGTCTTGTACAATTCCTTAATATCAGCAGGAATGCCTTCTATATGTTGTACCGATCCATTGGCGCGCATTAATTCCTGCTTCATGTCCTCGGTCCAAAGTCCTAGCTCCACCAAGTCTTCTAGCAAGTGTTTGTTTACCACAATAAACTCACCAGAAAGTACTCGTCGAGTATAAATGTTTGAAGTATAAGGCTCAAAGCATTCGTTGTTTCCAAGAATCTGTGAAGTTGAAGCCGTGGGCATAGGCGCTACTAATAGGGAGTTTCTAACCCCGTGTTTTTTCACTTGTTTGCGCAATGCAGCCCAATCCCAACGTCCACTAAGCTCTTCGTCTTTGATTCCCCATAAGTTGTGTTGGAACTCCCCTTTTGAAATTGGAGAGCCTTTATAACTTGAGTAGGGCCCATCCTTTTCCGCTTCCTCCATAGAGGCAGTTACGGCAGCAAAATAAAGGGTTTCAAAGATATCTTGGTTCAAGTCTTTTGCTTCTTGCGAAGTAAAAGGTAGGCGCAATTTGATGAAAGCATCGGCCAAACCTTGCACCCCAAGTCCTACCGGACGGTGACGCATATTGGAGTTCTCTGCCTCAGGGACCGGATAATAATTACGGTCGATTACGCGGTTCAAGTTCTTTGTTACTTGCTTGGTTACACGGAAAAGCTCGTCGTGGTCGAAGGCACCGTCTTTAATGAACATGGGCAAGGCAATAGAAGCCAAGTTACACACCGCTACCTCATCGGGAGAAGTGTATTCCATGATCTCGGTACACAAGTTAGAAGAACGAATGGTTCCTAGATTCTTTTGATTTGATTTACGGTTAGCCGCATCTTTATAGAGCATGTAAGGCGTACCGGTTTCAATTTGCGACTCGAGTATTTTTTCCCATAACTCGCGTGCTCGAATGGTCTTACGCCCTTTTCCTTCGCTTTCATATTTGGTATAAAGGGCTTCAAACTCTTCGCTGTGGCAGTTGAATAGGCCTGGGCATTCATTTGGACACATTAAGGTCCATTCGGCGTCAGCTTCCACACGTTTCATAAACAAATCGGGAGTCCACATGGCGTAGAATAAATCACGTGCACGCATTTCTTCTTTCCCGTGGTTTTTCTTTAAGTCAAGGAAATCAAAAATATCGGCATGCCATGGTTCTACATAAATGGCAAAAGACCCTTTGCGTTTTCCTCCACCTTGATCTACATAGCGCGCAGTATCGTTGTACACACGCAACATGGGCACTATTCCGTTAGAGGTTCCGTTGGTTCCGGCAATGTAAGACCCGGTAGCACGCACGTTGTGAATAGACAATCCTATTCCACCAGCCGATTGTGAAATCTTAGCGGTTTGCTTTAGGGTATCGTAAATTCCATCGATGCTGTCGTCTTGCATGGCCAAAAGGAAACAAGAAGACATTTGTGGTTTTGGTGTTCCCGAATTAAAAAGGGTTGGTGTCGCATGGGTGAAATAGCGTTTTGACATCAACTCGTAGGTCGATAATACATTGTCGATATCATCCATGTGAATCCCAACAGAAACACGCATGAGCATGTGTTGTGGGCGCTCTACAATTTCCCCGTTCAGTTTGAGTAAGTAAGAGCGTTCTAATGTTTTAAAACCAAAAAAGTCATAGCCAAAGTCACGGTTGTAAATGATGCTTGAGTCTAAAACATCTTTGTGCTTTTGGATGATTTCGTACACCTCATCAGAAAGTAGTGGTGCATCTTTCCCTGTACGTGGGTTGACATAGTTGTACAGGTCGGTCATGGTATCAGAGAATGACTTCTTGGTGTTTTTGTGCAAGTTGGAAACCGAAATACGTGCAGCGAGTTGCGCATAGTCCGGGTGTGTAGTCGTCATGGTCGCCGCAATCTCTGCTGCGAGGTTGTCGAGTTCAGAAGTGGTTACCCCGTCATACAGCCCTTCAATAACACGCATGGCAACGCGAACTGGGTCTACTAATGGGTTGAGATCATAGCAAAGTTTTTTAATTCTCGCTGTGATTTTATCGAACATTACGGGTTCCTTTCGCCCGTCTCTTTTGACTACAAACATGCACTTTTGGTTTAAATGATTTTATTTTGGTTGAGGAAGTAGGCTTCCTCGAGCTAGCGGGAATGTTGCTCCTAGAAGTCGGCGTCGAAACTAATCTTCGTTTCTTGCGATTCTTGGTTCAACACACCTGCTTTTTGATATTCAGAAACACGCTTCTCAAAGAAGTTGGTTTTTCCTTGTAGGGAAATCATGTCCATGAAATCAAATGGGTTAGTCACATTGAATTGCTTTGGGCAGTTCAATTCGACCAACAAACGGTCGGTAACGAATTCTAGGTACTGGGTCATCAACTTGGCGTTCATTCCAATCAAGCTTACGGGGAGTGACTCTGTCACAAACTCGCGCTCAATTTTAAGGGCGTCCAAGATGATTTCTAGAATACGTTCAGTAGGCACTTTGTTGATTAGGTGGTGGTTGTGTAGGTGAACGGCAAAGTCACAGTGCACCCCTTCGTCACGAGAGATCAGCTCGTTAGAGAACGTTAGCCCAGGCATTAAACCGCGTTTTTTCAACCAATAAATAGAACAAAAAGCACCTGAAAAGAAAATTCCTTCCACCGCTGCAAAGGCGATGAGACGCTCGGCAAAAGATTCTGACTCAATCCACTTCAATGCCCATTCCGCTTTCTTTTTGATCGCAGGGAAAACTTCAATGGCACGGAAGAGCTGGTCTTTTTCTGCCTCGTCTTTCACATAGGTGTCGATCAAAAGGGAATAGGTTTCAGAGTGGATGTTTTCCATCATAATCTGGAAACCGTAGAAAAACTTAGCCTCAGAATACTGTACTTCGTTTACGAAGTTTTCCGCTAAGTTTTCGTTTACAATCCCGTCGGAAGCAGCAAAAAACGCAAGAATGTGTTTGATGAAGTATTTTTCATCGGCGTTTAACTTGTCGTTCCAGTCGGTTAGGTCTTGGTGTAGGTCGATTTCTTCAGCTGTCCAAAAACTCGCTTCCATTTTCTTATACCACTCCCAAATGTCATGGTGTTTGATAGGGAAAATTACAAATCGGTCTTTGTTTTCTTGAAGAATCGGTTCTACAGCTGCCATAATTACGTCATTTAGAATTTCTAGATTGTTTTTGTTCTAACAAAGATTTAAAAATGCCGTCAGAAATGAAAGGGGTACTTATTCACAATGCCCTCTAGTTTTTAACATTTTAGGGCAAAAACAGGGAAATTAAACTGCGCTTTAATTTAATATAAAAAACTGATAAACAGTTTTTTATCCCGATTTATCCTTTGGAAAGCCCCGTGTTTCCTAGGACGTCAAATTGCCTCTTTCTTGCGCTACTTGCTCGAGGGTTGCGTACCATGCTTCGCCAAATTTTCGAATCAAAGCTTCTTTGACAAATTGATAAACGGGCAGCTGAAGTTCTTCCCCCAAAGCACATCCTGAATCGCAAATTTGCCAGTGGTGATAATTGACCGCAGCAAACTCGGAATATTGCTGCACCCGAATGGGGTATAAATGGCAGGAAATGGGTTTTTTCCAATCGATTTTTCCTTCCCGGTGAGCTTTTTCTATACCACAAGCAGCATTGCCTTTAGCGTCGAAAATAGTGTAGACACATTCTTTCCCGTCGATGATAGGAGTTTCCCATTCGCCATCTAAACCTTTTACAAACAAGCCTTGCTTTTCTATTTCTGCCAAGCCCTTTTCATTTAAATAGGGGGCAAAGGCATCAAAGTGTTTTTCCAACAAAGCCAACTCGCTTTCTTCAAGGGGTGCTCCGGCTTCTCCTTCCACACAACACGCCCCTTTGCACTTTTGAATATTACACACAAATTCTTTCTCCAAAAGGTCGTCAGACACCAAAGTGTTTTCAATCTGCATCATAGTTCAAAGATAGTTTTTTTGAGGGCGATAAATGCCTGTTAACAAAGAGAATTAGAGTACTTTTACACTTTAAATAGGATTTAAAATGGGATTTGATTTAAAAGAAATTGCGACCGCTGGAATGGTTTTATTTGCTGTGATCGACATCATTGGCAACATCCCCCTAATCATCAATTTGAGAGAGAAGGTGGGACACATTCAATCAGAAAAAGCTTCGATCGTTTCTGCCGTTATCATGGTAGGATTTCTCTTTTTAGGAGAAGAGATCCTTAAGCTTATTGGTATCGACACCAATTCATTTGCCATTGCTGGTTCGTTCATTATTTTCTTCTTGGCCATTGAAATGGTCTTGGGAATCGACTTGTTCAAAAACGATGAACCCGACACCGCATCTGTTGTGCCTTTGGCTTTCCCCATGATTGCAGGAGCAGGTACCCTTACCTCCTTGCTCTCCCTTCGTGCCGAGTATCACGTGATCAACATCATTATTGCCATCGTCCTAAATATCATAGTAGTGTATGTAATTCTAAAATCGTCTCAAAGAATTGAGACTCTTTTGGGGCGTTCAGGCATCAACATTATTAGAAAAGTATTCGGGGTTGTTTTGCTGGCTATTGCCGTAAAACTCTTTACCACCAACATCCAACAAATATTTTAATCGTTACGCTATGAAGAATTTTTTACGCATTATGGGCGTTGTTGCCTTGGGAATGATGGTGTTTAATGCAACCATTATCGATTGGGAAAACCCGCTAGAAGGCGACAGCACTGTAGCTGTTATTGGGGTGCTGGCTTCCGCCTCGGCCTTATTGTTGTTGTGGATTTTATTGATTTCCCTCAAAATTCGCGCAAAACAAAAGGGAAAGAAGTTTTAATCTAAGGGGCGGGTTCTTAGCTCATTTAAAGCCTTTTGCACAAACTCATCTTGTTGGTGAAGTATACTTAATCGGGTGGCTTCGTCAAAAAGCTGTAAACCCAAATAGGACTGAATGGCCACTTTTGCCAGCTCGGTATCCTCTAACTTCAAAGGAACTTCTTCGGCTTCAATATAATTTTCAAGGGCTTCTAACCAACGAAGGTCGTCTTGTAAAGGTTGACCAACAAATGCTTCTCGGTTGATATTTTTGAATTCATTTCTTCTTTTATCGAGTTCCGTGAACACAAAATGATTGATGACGTTGGAACGCAAGATATAATTGCTCCACTCCTCGTCTAAACTGGCCTTGTTCTCCAAATATATGTCGGGGACGATTCCCCCTCCTCCATAGACTGTTCTTCCGTTAGGGGTGGTAAAAGCCAAAGAGTCGTTTTGGGGTATTTTCTCACTATCGGCCATTTCTCCGCTGTGGTAACGTTCACGCACCTCGTCAAAATAGGCCTGCTTCCCTTGATCGAAAGGACGTTGAATGGAACGCCCTGTTGGGGTGTAGTAGCGAGCAGTGGTTAGTCGAATGGCTTCTTGTTGTCCCAAGGGCATTTGTTGTTGCACCAAGCCTTTTCCAAAACTGCGCTGCCCAACGATCCATGCGCGATCGTTGTCTTGCAAGGCTCCTGCAACTACCTCACTGGCAGAAGCTGATTCCCCGTTTATTAAGATATACACCAAGCCCTCTTCAAAAGCACCATCGGCAGTGGCATAGGTGGTTTCACGTTCGCCTTGATTGCTTTCGACCGTTACAATTCCCTTTCCTTCAGCTAAAAAAGTATCGGCAATGGCTTCAGCTGCTTCTAGGTAACCCCCTGGGTTGTTACGCAAATCCAAGATGAGTTTGGTCATCCCTGCGGTTTTTAAAGCGCGAATAGCCGTTTGGAATTCATCGTTGGTGGTTTCGGCAAAACGGTTGATTTGGATATAACCTACCTCCTCCTCAATCATATAGTGCTCTACTGATGTGATGGGAACGGCAGCTCGGTCAAAAGTCAACGCAAAATTTTCTTTACTCGAAGGGCGATAAACCGCCAAATTAACTTCTGTTGCTTCTTCCCCGCGAAGGGTATTGACAATATCCTGACTAGACAATTGCTTTCCGTACAAGGTGTCTTGGTTGGCGATCAAAATGCGATCGCCTGCTAAGATTCCAGCGGTCTTACTTGGACCACCGTCCAGTACCCGCACCACATTAACGGTGTCTTCTACCATAAAGAAACTCACCCCTATCCCCACGAAATTGCCTTTCATGTTTTCGTTCATCCGGGCCAACTCTTCTTTTGGAATGTAGAAAGAGTGGGGATCTAAACGTTCGATTAAGTCTTGAATAACTTCTGTAGCCAAACTATCGGTGTCTATTTGATCGACATAATAGCGATCCAAATAACGCAGGAATTGGCTTAACTTTTGGTTACCGCTTAAAGGAGTGCGTGTAACATTTTGCACCAATTGTTGGTTGCTCCCTATCATAAAGCCCAAGACCATGGAAAGCAAAACAATCACCCATAAATAGAAGGAAGAGTTTTTCATACCTCACTCTTTTCTAATGGGAAATGCTGCACCTCAACGCCTGCTTTTTTTAGGAATTCAACCCCCGAAAGGTCTTTGTAGGCGGTGGCATAAACCACCCGTTTGATGCCCGACTGGTGAATGAGCTTGGAACATTCTTTACAAGGAGAAAGGGTGATGTAGAGGGTAGCCCCTTTGCACGATTGGGTTGAAGCTGCTACTTTTAAAATGGCATTGGCCTCGGCATGCAAGACGTACCATTTGGTTTCATAGTTATCGTCTTCACAAATATTTTCAAAACCGGAAGGGGTGCCGTTATAACCGTCAGAGATAATCATGCGGTCTTTTACAATGAGTGCCCCCACTTTTTTTCGTTCACAATAAGACAATTGACCCCACACTTGGGCCATTTCTAGATAAGCGCGGTCGTATTGTGCTTGTTTCTCCATAGCTAGACGAAGATATTGATTTTTGTTTGCTTTAAGGCGATTGGAAACTACTTCCCACCCAATTAATTTTTCATAAAGGATTTAAAGAACATGCCCCGTAAACTGAAAAGGAATGCCCAAATTCCTCCTAGGTTGGGTTGGGGTTGTTTTCCTTTCCCCAAGCGCTGAATTTGCAACTCATACCAAGGCAATTCTACGCCTCCAAGTTTGTCTAGAAAATCAATCCCAATGGTTGGGACAGGAGCTTCAAAACGGCTTTCTTTTTCATCGAAAATATCCTGCGCCAAATTTGGGTACAAGCAAAAGGGTCGCGCCAATCCAATTACATCGAGTTTTCCTCCTGCCAGGGCATCTTCCATGACCTTAACCGATCGGAACCCCCCTGTAAGCAGTAAGGGTTTATCGGTAATCTTTCGCGCTTTTTCGATATAGTCTAAAAAGTAAGCTTCACGCTCAATGGTACTTTGTTTTCGGTTCCCTTTTACCATGGCTGGTTTCTCATAAGTCCCGCCTGAAATCTCAATCAAATCAATGCCCTCTCGCGACAAGATTTGAACGACTTCCATCGACTCTTCCTCGGTAAATCCACCGCGTTGAAAATCGGCTGAGTTGATTTTAATCCCCACGGGATAATCGGGCCCCACTTGATTTCTTATTTCGCGATAGACCTCTAAGACAAAGCGAGCACGGTTCTCCAAAGGTCCTCCCCATTGATCGGTTCGTGTATTGCTGATGGGCGACAAAAACTGACTCACCAAATACCCATGAGCCCCGTGAATTTGACAACCGGTGAAGCCAGCTTCTTTTAATATGCGCGCAGAATTCCCAAAGCGTTTGATGATGTCCCAAATCTCCTCTTCGGTCAAAGGGGTGGCCGTGGTAAACATTTTGGAAGCACCTCCCATTTTTAAGGGTACGGCAGATGGAGCAACTACTTTTTTATTGATGGAAGCAAAGGCTTGTCGCCCGGGGTGGTTCAATTGCGGCCAAAGGTGAACACCCGTGCCTTCCACTGTTTTCGCCCATTGCTTTAAGCGTTCAAAATGGGTGTAATCTTCTACCACTACATTGCGCGGCTCGCCCAAGGCTTTAGCATCAACCATTACATTTCCTGTGATTAAAAGACCCGGATTCCCTTTCGCCCAAACTGCATAAGCATTGATTAGGGTTTTGGTTGGGGCGTTGCTGTAAGTACCGCAATTTTCACTCATCGCCGATTTAGCAATGCGGTTTTTTAGTACAGCCCCACTGGGCAATGTAAAGGGAGAAGCAATTCTTTTCATAACGTAAATTAAAGTGGAGGGAAGGTAGTTAGATTCTCTCAACTAACATAGCGACCGCCAACAAGAAAATCGCAAAAGCAGCTCCGCGTTGCCAAACCACCAACACCTTTGGATTGCGCATCGCGATGGTGTGAATTACAACTACCCCTAACACAATTAACAGCTGGGCCAGCTCAACACCAATGGCAAAAGAAAAGAGACTTAAAGCAGCCTCGTCTCCGTTAACCATCATCGCGAAATAACGTCCAAAACCTAAGCCGTGAATCAATCCGAAGAAAAAGGTCAAGGCACTAGAAAAGGCATTTCGGTTGGGTTGAAAATTCAACAGCACGGGCAAACAACTCAGCCCAATGGTGATGGGGATGAGCAACTCTATCCAATAGCTTGAAAAACGGAAGCCAACATAGTAATTCCCAATTAAGGAAAGACTGTGCCCCAAGGTGAAAAGGGTCACCCACCAGAGCAATCTTTTCCACTGCTTCCAGCCAAAGGGCAGGCAAAGCGCTATGATAAAATAAAAGTGATCGAGTCCGTTAATGTCAGTAACATGATCAAAACCCAACTGAATGTAAAATAGGAGCGTTTCCATTATAGTCCGCGTTCTTTTTGAATGGTTTCATAAGCCGCTTGCACCTGTTGGAACTTCTCTTGGGCTCCTTTTTTTAGGGCTGGGTCTTTGGCTTGAATTTTGTCTGGATGGTATTTTTTGGCCATAGTGCGGTAGGCTTTTTTTACCTCAGCATCGGTTGCATTAGGGGTGATTTCCAAAATCTTGTAGGCATTGTCGGCCGATTTTACGAACATGGCCTTAACGCTTTCAAAATCGATATTCCGCAATTGTAAAGCCGCTGCAATTTGTTGGATTTTTTCAATCTCAACTGAGGCTATATGTCCGTCGGCGTTGGCAATCCCAAAGAGAAAATGCACAATTTGCAAGCGCGTTTCATAGCGGGCGCCTTGAACAAATAAACGGGTGAGTTCGCCTAAGTTTTGATTCTTTTTATTGACCTCGTTGTTGAACTTAGTGAAAATAGAGGATGCGTATTCTTCCCCGTAGTTGGCAATAAAATAATTCCGCACAAACCGCAGTTCTCGATCATCGACTTTCCCATCGGCCTTTATCACGATCGCAGCCAGCGAAAGTAAGTTGAGCTGAACCTGTTCTGTTCGCATGCGCTGAAATTGAACATTTCCAAAAGGATTCTTGGGCTGCTGTTGGAATAATTGCTCGAGGACACTCCCCAAAAAGTAGCCTAGAATGGCGCCGCCAAAGCGAAAATATGTGTAGCCCAAAAGGGCCGTTATCCATTTAATCATGCTCAAAATGATTCTTCGAACAAAGATAACTTTAACTTTATATTGAGACCAAGTAGCGGGCAAAAATGAGAAAACTCGTTATCTTTGTGACAGCAAAAAAAACACCTATGTATCCACAAGAAATAGTACAACCCATGCGCGACGAATTAACTGCCGTTGGGTTTAAGCAGATCAATGATGTTGAACAAGTTGAAGCGGAAATCAATGCCAGTGGAACCACCTTGGTTGTGGTGAACTCAATTTGTGGTTGTGCCGCAGCTAACGCACGTCCAGGCGTACGTTTTTCACTCGATAACGAAAAGGTTCCCAGCAATCTTGTGACCGTTTTTGCAGGAGTTGACCGTGAAGCGACCGATGCTGCACGTGCACTTATGGTGCCTTTTCCTCCCTCTTCCCCTTCCATGGCTTTGTTTAAGGACGGAGAATTGGTGCATATGCTAGAGCGTCATCATATTGAAGGTAGAAATGCCGATATGATTGCGGAAAACCTCCGCGCTGCCTTCAACGAGCACTGTTAAGCCCTTTTTGGTGCGGAAGTTAATCGCATATCCCTTTTCTGTTGTTTACTACTTTTTCTTTAGTAGTGCCCTGTTGATTTTCCACCCCTTGCAAGTCATTGCGCTTCGTCTTGGGGGTTGGCCGGTGCAAAAGGCTGTGGTTGATTTTCTGAATTTTCTTTTATTGCGCTGCCTCAACCTTTTAGGAAATCGGGTGAAAGTGCATTTTGAAGCGAAGGATTTCCCGCAAGACCGCACGCTAATCTTTGCTTCAAATCATCAAAGCACCTACGACATTCCCCCGTTAATTTGGTATTTACGCCGCTACTCTCCGCGTTTTGTCGCTAAAAAAGAACTGGGGAAAGGATTGCCCAGCATCTCTTTTCATTTACGCGAAGGAGGCAATGTACTCATCGACCGAAAAGACCCCGTAGGCTCTCTAGAGGCCATCGCTAAATTTGCACAGCGGGTTTACGAAAAAAGATGGTCGGTTATTATTTTTCCTGAAGGTACCCGCACCCGAAATGGACAGCCCAAAAAATTCCAACGCGGGGGCTTAACAACCCTATTACAGCAGCTGCCTGATGCTTTACTCGTTCCCATAAGCATTTCACATTCATGGAAACTCGCCCAATGGAATTATTTCCCCATGCCCGTAGGGGTTCAACTAGAAGTGCGTATTCAAAAGCCCATTGATCCAAGGGAATTCACGCAAGAAGAGGCCCTCGATCTTCTGGAAGAGGCAGTAAAGAAAGAGATTAGAAATTAGCCTTTCGCTTCCCTAAAAAGGCTTGGGTACCCTCGATAAATTCAGGATGGCCAAAACAGGCACCAAAGCGTTTAATTTCTTCCGAAAAACCATCGACTCCTTCTGCATAGCCACTGGCCACTGCTTTTAGTGCTTGCGCAACCGCATTGGGAGAGTTCTGCATGATCTTTTCGGCTAAACTCGCCGCAGTGGCAAGCAAGTCTTCTTGGGCAACCACTTGGGTCACTAATCCGGTTTGTAGAGCTTCTTCGGCATTCATCATTCGCCCAGTGATGATCAATTCAGTGGCGCGACCTCGGCCAATGAGTTGTGGTAATCGCTGCGTTCCGCCATAACCGGGAATTACCCCCAAAGAGGTTTCAGGAAGACCCATTTTAGCATTACTAGAAGCAATGCGCACATGGCAAGAAAGCGCTAGTTCAAGGCCACCACCCAAAGCAAAACCGTTGATAGCCGCAATAACGGGCTTTTGCGTTTTGGCGATTAAATCAAATACTTTTTCATGCCCTTGGCGCGAGAGGGCTTCCCCTTCGGCCGCATCAAATTCAGCGAATTCTGAAATATCAGCTCCAGCTACAAAAGCTTTTTCTCCACTTCCAGTGAGGACAATTACCCGCACGTTTTCATCTTCATTCAACGCGAGAAACAAACTGTTTAGTTCTGCCAAAACAGCTTGATTTAAGGCATTGAGCTTTTTAGGGCGGTTGATGCTTACCCAAGCGATTTTATCTTGTTTTTCAAGCAATAAATGATCAAGTGTCATGCGGTCTTATTTTGTAGAGTTGAATATAAAAAAGGGTTCCCTCGTTTGGTGTAGAACGAAAGTCGATGGTCCCGTTGAGGGAGTCGATGATGTTTTTAACGATGGCTAGACCCAAGCCCATACCGGTGGTTTTGGTGGTAAACTTTGGTTCGAACACCTTGGGAATATCTTCTTCTGCTATCCCCGTTCCGTTGTCCTTGATTTGAACTTCCAACCAATCTTCGGTTGGAATTAAGCTCAACTGAATTTTTGGTTCGCGATCATTGGGAATGGCTTGTAAGGCGTTTTGAATTAGGTTGGTCATTACCCTTATCCACTGGGTGCGGTCAATGGGCCAAAGCACCGGGGCATCAGGAAAGTTGATTTCAAAACAGGAGGGGTCGAAAATTTCGGTTGCACGACGCGTTATTTCGGCGATATCTTCTTCCGTTATCTTGGGTTGAGGCAAGGTAGCGAAGTCTGAAAAAGCGCTGGCTACATTGCTCATGGTATCGATTTGCTGAATGATGGAGGTGGAAAAATCATTGAGTTTTTCCAAGCTGTTTTCATCAGAAGGGTCAAAGCGTTGCTGAAAACTCTGAACCGTTAAACGCATGGGAGTCAGTGGATTTTTAATTTCGTGCGCCACCTGTTTGGCCATTTCTTGCCAGGCTTGTTCCCGCTCGCTTCGGGCCAATTTTTCTGCACTGTCTTCCAAGGCATCGAGCATGCGGTTATAAGAATTGGCTAAACTATCGAGCTCTTTACTTGCATAGTCTAGGGTGATGCGTTCATTCCCGCGCAACAAGCCTGTTCGCTCTATGGTGGCCCGCAAAGTTTCTATGGGTTGGGTAATGAATCCCGACAAGAGAAAAGCAAAAGAGAAGGTAATGATCATCATCAACAAAGAGATTTGATACACCCGCGTTAAAAAGGTGTTCAATTCTGTCGTGCTGAAGGAAATGTCTTCGAAATAGGGGAAATACAAGATCACATAGGGCAGTCCATTATCATCGACCAAGGCACTGTAGGAAGATTGAAATTTCCCGCGTTCCTCGTTGTTTTGATCTGCCAAGCGCAATTCGGGATCATCGAAAAGTTGCTTTCGCAATTGTTCTGGAAGACGATAATTATCTGGTTCGTCGTTGGTCTCGGCATAGGAATAAAAGAGCGGTGCTCCTTCTAAATCGAACAAGGCAAACTCTACCTTGTGTATTGCGGCAATGGAAGCGAATTCCTGCTGATAATAGGCTTCTCTATCGCGAATGGAATGGAAAGCAGAATCGCGGCGCAACAAATAGCTCAAGTGTGTGCGCACCTGTGTTTCCTTTCGAATTAAACGCCTTAGGTTGTAATCTTCACTTTGTGCATTGTATTGAAGATAGGAAGCAAAAAGAATGAGCAACAAAGAGAAAATCGTTAGCACAATCATAGAGAAAAAGATGCGCGAACGCAGGGAAACTTTGTTTTGGCTCATGGCTTAATCTTTACGTACTTTTTGATATAGCTTGATGCCTAACATCAACATGACGGCCAATCCTACCAATGCAAGCACCCCAAAAATCCAATGAAAACTACTTTTTAGGATAACGAGAAAGACAATGGAGAATAAAAGGATGGTCGCCCCTTCGTTCCAAATGCGCATAAAAAGGGAAGAATACCCAATTTCATCTTGTTGGAAAGCCTTGAAGATGCGGTGGGTTTTGTAGTGGTAAAAAAACAAAAGTGCCACGAAAAATAACTTGATGTGCATCCAGTCTTGCAACAGCCAAGAGGGAATGATGTAAAGTAAAAGCAAGGCAAAAAACGTGGCCAGTATAGCCGAGGGCCAAGTGATGATGTACCACAAACGCTTCGCCATCAATTTCATTTGTGCCCCGAGAATCTCGCGCTCTGGACTTCCTTTTTGATGGGCTTCAATGTGGTAAATAAACAAACGGGGAATATAGAACAAGCCCGCAAACCAAGTGATCACAAAAATTAGGTGTAAGGCTTTGATGTAATTGTAATATGGGTCTAACATTCCGCAGTGTAAAATTTCATTTTAAAAGTACAAAAAAAGAGGCGGCACTGAAGCTTATGTCTTTTCGATATATATCCTCACCTCCCTTTGCAAGAAAAAAGCAGTGACCAAAGTAGAAATAAACTCGGCAATAGGAAAGGAGATCCACACCCCAAAACTGCCGTAATAGCGCGGTAAAACCAATAAAAATGGAATAAAGAAAAAGCCTTGACGGGTGAGGGTTAGTAGCAAGGCGGGAATGGCTTTCCCAATGGCTTGGAAATAGGCAGAGCCTATGAGTTGAATCCCTACTATGGGGGTCGATAAAAACACCCATGTCAGTACATCGGCAGTGGTTTCTACCACCAAAGGCTCGCGGGTAAATACAGCGGCAATATTTTCTGCAAAAAGGACAATCAACACAAAAACGATGGTCGCTAAAACAGAGGCATAGATAATCGCTTTGTGTATTACTTCCACGACGCGTTCTTTCTGTTTTGCGCCGTAATTGAAGCCTGCAATGGGTACAAAACCTTGGGTAATCCCCAAAATGGGAAACAACGCAAACATCAACATACGGCTAATGATAGCGTAAACGGCCACCAAATTTTCTCCTTCCAAAGAAAAGAGAATGTTGTTGACCAAGAGTACGGTAATACTCACCACAGCTTGGCGTGCGAGGGTAACAAAGCCAAGAGCACCCATTTCCTTCACGACGGCTGACTCCAAGATTAAATCTTTCCAGCTTAGGGATAGATCTGATTTTTTGGACACAAAAAAATAGAGGATATAACTCCCGCAAATGACATAGGAAAGGGTGGTTGCCCAAGCGGCACCTTCCATGCCCCAGCCAAACTCATAGATAAAGAGATAATCGAGAAACAAATTGGATATAGAAGGCAAAACCATGGCATACATGGCGTTTTTGGGCTTCCCTTCAGCCCGAATGGTGTTGTTCCCCATCATGCAAAACCCCAGGACGGGCACCCCAATGACCACGATAATGTAATAGATTTTTGCCAGCGGATACAATGCGCCTTTCCCGCCAAAAAGGGGGATGATAGCTTCTAAAAAAAACAGCCCTAAGCCCATAAAACTTAAGGTAGAAATGAGGGTAAGGGTAATTTGATTCCCGAAAACTTTATTGGCCAAAGCAGCATTGTCGCTCCCCAAAGCACGAGAAATGATGGAACCTCCGCCCATTCCAATCGACATCCCTAAGGCCGCGATAAAAAAGGATACTGGGAGTACCACATTGATGGCTGCAATGGCATTGGCGCCAATCCACTGCCCCACAAAAATGGTGTCAATGAGAATATTGAGCGACATCACCAAGATGCCAATAGAAGCAGGAACCGCTTGACGAATTAATAATTTCCCAATGGGATCTGTTCCCATTTGTATGGCGCGATCGGCCATTAGGCGGTTTCAGGAGTAAGGGCCCATTCGTCGATCCATCGACTCATCACGTTGATCCAATCTTCCCGATCGTTGATGCAAGGAACCACATGCAGCTGTTCTCCTCCATTGTCTTCAAAGTCTTCAACGGCTTCCATTCCAATTTCTTCTAAGGTTTCCAAACAATCAGAAACGAAAGCAGGCGTAACCACGGCCATTTTCTTGGTTCCCTTCTTCGCAAAAGCTTCGATGGTTTTATCGGTATAGGGCTG
>WTJP01000027.1:21863-31100 GCA_011526275.1 Candidatus Arcticimaribacter sp.
TAAATGCTCCCATTCTTTGTCTTTTAAATATTCCTGAATGGAATTAGCCAATACCCGAATGTAATCGGCATGGTGGTAGAAGGCCGGCAAGGAAGTGAAATTCATGCTGGGGAAATGCTTTTGTCTCAATTCTTCTGCCAACACCAAGATCGTTTCGGTGGTGGCCATGGCAAACTGAGGATAGAGCGGGATGATAAGGGTATCGGTCACTCCTTGGTCGGCCAAGGCTTGTAAACCCGACTTGATCGACGGATTTCCATAGCGCATGGCTAGGGCCACAGGCACACTCACTTTCTCTTGAACTTTGGCTTGCAAACGCTCTGAAAGAACAATGAGCGGAGAACCTTCTTCCCACCAAATCTTTTGGTAGGCTTTGGCCGATTTTTTTGGACGGGTATTGAGAATAATCCCCTTCACCAAGAGGGTACGCAACAGTTTTGGCGCGTCAATCACGCGCTCGTCCATTAAAAATTCTTCTAAATACTTCTTTACTTCTGGTGGGTTGGGACTATCTGGCGAGCCCAAATTGACCAACAAAACGCCTTTCTTCATCTTTCCTTTATTTTAGAGGTAAACTACCTCGAGCAATTTTCTACGAAGATAAGGATAGTAGGTATTTTTTTGGAGTGGTGCCGTACTTCTTTTTAAAGGCGGCAATAAAGTGACTGGCAGTAGAATAACCAATCTTTAAGCCCACTTCATTTACATTGTATTTTCCCGATTCCAACATGCGGCGCGCCACTTCCATTTTATGGGTGAGTAGATAGCCATACACCGTGTCGCCATACAATTGTTTGAAGCCCTCTTTGAGTTTACTCAAACTCAACTCAATCTCATCGGCCAAGGCTTGGAGTGAGGGAGGTTCCTCCATTTGACTCAAAACGATCTCTTTTGCTTTTCTAATTTTTCGCACATTCTCCTCGTCCACCAAAAATGGACATTGCTCACTATTGGCATCTTCATTTTTATTGAAATAAAGACTCAACAACTCATAGACCTTTCCTTTTAAGTAGAGCGCTTGCATACTTTGATGCACATTGGCATTTAAAATTTGGCTTAAAACCACAGCCATGGAAGGAGATATGATGGCCGTGTCGTAATATTTTTTACTGGTGTTCTCTGGACTTAAAAAATGAATATGATCGGCATCTTGAGAAAAAAGACTGTGGAATTTCTTGATGGAAATAATAACACTCACCATCCATGAATTGGGCTGAAGCTCTAAATTAATGGGTAAATCTTGCTGCGGATTAAACAACAATATATTGTGTTCCTCTTCTACCGGGAACCGATAATTGCCCGCATTGAACAAAAATTCTCCGTGCCCTTTGATGCAAAAATGAAACTGAATAAAGTCACTACTCACCGCTTTCTGCTCCTGCACAACAGCCGTAGTGTCGTTCTGACAACGCAATACATAAAAACCCTCCTCAATGGAAGTCTTTTGCATTAAACTTTTATCGTTATTTTTATCTTCTTTCATAGCGTTAGTTATTTAGAACAGTTCTTAATAATTGAGCTTTTCCCCTAATTATTACTATAATAAAGGGATTTACATCAAAAATAATCGCTTTGCGTTACTTTATTTCCTTTTGGCGTTATTTTTTTGCTGAAGTGACCGTTATTTTTGTGGCGGATTTAGGATTGACGCATGAACGGGAATTCGACTATACAGCATTTTTACACCATAGGCATCAGCTACAAAACCGCTGACTTGACCACACGCGGTCAATTTAGCCTTAGCAATGAGCAATGCATTGCCTTGTTGAATGAAGCCAAGTCGAAAGGAATACAGGAAATCCTCATCAACACTACCTGCAACCGTACCGAAATCTACGCTTATGCGGCCCACCCCTATCAAATCATCAAACTGCTTTGTGATTACTCCAACGGAGACCTAAGTGTTTTTGAAGACTTAGGGTTTATTCTAAAAAATGAAGCCGCTATTCACCACATCTTTCGTGTAGGGACGGGCTTAGAATCTCAAATTCTTGGAGACTTTGAAATCATTGGGCAGCTAAAGCAAGGCTTTTATCGTTCTAAAAAGCTCGGTTTAGTCAATGGGTTTTTCGAACGTTTAGTCAATGCTGTTATCCAAGCCAGTAAGCGCATCAAAACCGAAACCAAAATTTCAACAGGAGCTACTTCAGTGGCTTTTGCTTCGGTGCAATACATCATCCAAAATATTACAGCCATTTCAGAAAAAAACATCTTGCTTTTTGGAACGGGTAAAATTGGACGAAACACCTGTGAAAACCTCATCAAACACACCGCGAACGACCACATTGTGCTTATCAACAGAACACATGAGAAGGCCAAAAATATCGCTGGAAAGTTTAATGTTTTAGTGAAAGAATACGGGGAATTACCCACCGAAATTCGCAAAGCCGATGTCATGATTGTCGCTACTGGAGCACAACAACCCACCGTGGGAAAAGACATCATTCACACCGACAAGCCATTGCTTATCTTGGACCTTTCAATTCCAAGCAACGTTCATGACAACGTAAAAAGCCTGGAAGGCGTAACGGTGGTAAACCTCGATACGCTTTCGCAAATCACCAACAAAACGCTAGCGGAGCGCAAAAAACATTTGCCGCATGCTGAAGCGATCCTAGAAGAAATTGAAACCGAGTTTTTGCAATGGTTGCACGACCGTCAATATGCCCCTACCCTTCGGGCTTTAAAAGCGAAACTCACCGCACAACAAACCGCAGAAATCAATGCGCGAAATAAGAAACAAGCCCTGCCCGAAGAAGCCCGACTTGTTTCAGAGCAAATGATTCAAAAAATAACCGGGCAACTGGCCAATTTCCTCAAAGAAAACCCAACCAAAGCCAGCGACGCACTCAACATCTTCCAAGATGTTTTCCAACTCGATCCTTCGCACCATGAATAAACCCCTTCGCATTGGGACACGAGACAGTGCCTTAGCCCTTTGGCAAGCCAACACCCTGCAGGAGCGTTTAGCAGAACTGGGCATCGCGTCCACCTTGGTCCCCATAAAAAGTCAAGGAGATCTCGATTTAAAACAACCCCTCTACGAGATGGGGGTTACAGGAATCTTCACCAAAGCCTTAGATATTGCTTTACTCAATCACGAGATTGATTTGGCCATTCACAGCATGAAAGACGTGCCCACCCAACTTCCAAAAGGGATTGTTCAAGCAGCCGTTTTGGAGCGCGGGCCGGTAGAAGATGTGATGGTGTGGAAAAATAAAGAAGCTAAAGAAAAAAAAGAACGCGTCATTGCAACCGGAAGTCTGAGACGAAAGGCACAGTGGAAGAGCAAATACCCTAAAGATGAAGTGGTCAACCTAAGAGGGAATATACAAACCCGCTTGGAAAAGCTGCACAGCAACAACTGGGACGGAGCCATTTTTGCCGCAGCAGCATTGGAACGACTTGAAATTAGTCAAGAAGTGATTGAGCCTTTGAGCGACGTTCTTCCAGCACCTGCACAAGGAGCACTACTGGTGGTGTGTCATCTCGCCGATGAAGATATCGCGCAACAGCTCACCTTGCTCAATGACCGGGAGAGTGAAGTTTGCACCCAAATAGAACGCGATTTTTTGCGCACCCTTGAAGGAGGTTGCACCGCGCCCATTGGGGCCTTGGCAAAAGTGGAAGGAAGTATCGTCCATTTTTCGGGTGGTTTGTATTCCTTGAAAGGAAGCGAAGCAAAAACAATCGAAGCCGAATTCCCTATTGGTGAAGCCAAGGACAAAGGAAAAAGTCTTGGATTGGAATTGTTACGCTCGGGAGGTGACGTGCTCATGAAAGAATTCAAAGCAGCCCATGAGTAACTTTCGCCTTTTATCGACCAAAATACTCAGCCCCCAACAGCGGCAGCGTTTATTACAGACCGGCGTGAGCTACAGCGAACGCAATTTCATTACTACAAAAGCACTTCCTTTTTCAGCTGATGTAAACGAACAAGCCTTAATTTTTACTTCCCAAAATGCGGTTAAAGCCGTTTTTGAACAACATAACTTTAGCGGAAAAAACTGCTATTGTGTGGGCGAAAAAACAAAAGCACTATTGCAAGAAAAAGGGCAAAATGTGGTGAAAATGACGTATAATTCAGCAGATTTAGCTGAATTTATAGCAAAAAATGACAAAAATGGCTCTTTTTTGTTTTTTGCCGGAAAACAACGTAGAAGCGAATTAGAAACTGTTTTATCTGCGGAAGGAATCACATTAGCGGTTGTCGAAGTCTATGAAACCATTGCACAACCCAAAGCTGTGGGTGCTTTTGACGGCGTTTTATTTTACAGCCCCTCTGGCGTAAACAGTTTTCATCAAAACAATACATTAAACGACAGTGTAGGCTTTGCTTTGGGAAGTACCACTGCAGAAGCATTAGCCCCCCATACTTCAACCATTATCACGGCAACTCAACCTACCGTTGAGCACCTCATCGTTGCCGTAAAAAAACATTTGACGCATAAACTATGATACAGAACGATTTATTTCTTCGCGCTTTAAAAGGAGAAACCGTAGAACGACCTCCCGTGTGGATGATGCGACAAGCCGGACGTTATCTGCCCGACTTTATGAAGCTGAAAGCAAAGTATGATTTCTTCACCCGCTGCCAGACGCCTGAGTTGGCGACCGAAATCACCGTGATGCCCATCGATCAAGTGGGGACCGACGCAGCCATTCTTTTCAGTGATATCTTGGTGGTCCTTCAGGCCATGAATATCGAAGTTGAAATGAAGCCAGAAGTAGGTCCATGGATTCCCACCCCAATCCAAAGCGAACGTGAACTCAACAATGTCGTTGTCCCTAATGCTGAAGAGGCTTTGGACTATGTGATTGAAGCTGTAAAGCAAACCAAAGCTGCACTCAACGATCGAGTGCCGTTGATTGGATTTGCCGGTTCGCCGTGGACACTATTGTGCTATGCAGTACAAGGACAAGGATCCAAAAATTTTGATAAAGCAAAAGCCTTTTGTTTCAGTCAACCCGAATTGGCCCACCGTTTATTACAAATGATTACCGATACCACCATCGATTACCTCAAAGCGAAAGTTGCTGCTGGGGTTGATGCTGTTCAATTGTTCGATTCTTGGGGAGGACTACTTTCCCCCGATGATTACAATATTTTCTCTTGGCCCTACCTACAACAAATTGTGCGTGCGCTAAAAGACGATATTCCGGTAATTGTTTTCGGAAAAGGATGTTGGTTTGCCCTAAACGATATGGCAAAATCAGGGGCCAGTGCCCTTGGCGTAGATTGGACCTGCTCCGCCCGAAATGCACGTTACCTCTCGGGTGGGCAAATTACCCTGCAAGGGAATTTTGATCCCTCGCGCCTGCTCTCCCCTATCCCTACCATTAAAAGCGAAGTAAAGAAAATGATCGATGCCTTCGGGAAAGACCGTTACATTGTCAACCTCGGGCATGGGATTTTACCGAATATTCCGGTGGACCACGCCAAAGCTTTTGTGGAAGCAGTTAAAGAATACAACGCCTAAATCATGAAAACCCAGTTTTACTCCTACATCTGCGAACTTCAAGACCGCATTACCCAAGCCCTAGAGAAAGTGGATGGGAAAGCGCGTTTTCAAGAAGATCTTTGGGATCGCCCTGAAGGAGGCGGTGGAAGAACACGGGTCATTGAAAATGGTGCCGTTTTCGAAAAAGGGGGAGTAAATATTTCGGGCGTACACGGGGAGCTGCCGCAAACCATGCAAACCCACTTTAATGTGAGCGAAGCCTCTTTTTATGCCTGTGGTTTGAGTTTAGTGCTTCACCCCAAAAACCCGATGCTTCCTACTGTTCACGCCAATTGGCGTTATTTCGAAATGTATGATGCCGAAGGCAATATTGCCGATCAATGGTTTGGAGGAGGACTCGATTTAACCCCCTATTATTTGTTTGAGGAAGATGCAATTCACTTCCACCAAGTGTGCAAAGCGGCTTGCGACCGACACGATCCCACTTTTTATAAGAACTATAAAAAACGCTGCGACGACTACTTTTGGAATGCGCACAGGAACGAAGCCCGTGGCGTGGGTGGTCTATTTTTCGACTACTTAAAACCCACGCAACGCTCGATGGAAGCTTGGTATGCTTTTGTCACCGATGTAGCTGATCATTTTCTCGAAGCCTACCTTCCCATTGTAGAAAAAAGAAAAGACAGCGCTTATACTCCCGAACAACGCAACTGGCAAGAAGTGCGCCGAGGTCGTTATGTGGAATTCAATTTAGTACACGACAAAGGGACCTTGTTTGGACTTAAAACCAACGGCCGTATTGAAAGCATACTCATGAGCTTACCCCCGCAAGTTCAATGGCAATACAACCACACGCCAGAGGAAAACAGCCCAGAAGCTCAGCTGATTGAAGTACTAAAACAACCCAAAAACTGGGTGGATTTAGAATAGATTCAATATCTTACCTCAAAGCACACAAAAATGAGTACCCTATCTATCCTTATTGTCTTACCCCTCCTTATTGTCTTCTCTTATATCTTCGATTTAATTGCGCGAAAAACAAAGTTCCCTTCGGTCATTCTTTTGATGTTTACCGGGATTTTAATCCGCATTGGGACGACCGTTTATGGTATAAATGAGTTTGGATTTCTAGACAACCTTATTCCGGTATTGGGAACCATTGGGTTGATTTTAATTGTACTCGAAGGGGCCTTGGAACTCGAAATTACAGCCGAGAAGTTTCCCGTCATCATTAAAGGCTTTCTAGCCGCAGGGATTATTCTCATCCTCAACATCGTTGCCATTAGTTTGGCCTTTGAACATTTATTGGGCATGAGCGCTCAGGCAGCGGTTATTTATGCCACACCATTATCGATCATTAGTAGTGCTGTAGCCATTCCGTCCAGTGCAGGTTTACGGGAACAAGAAAAGGAATTCGTCGTCTATGAATCCACCTTTTCGGACATCTTGGGGATCATGGTTTTCAATTATGCTATTCGTCAATTTGAGACCAATAAAGCCTTGGTGAGTGCCGAGTCGTTAATTGCCTTAGGCCTTCAAATTCTTGGGGTCATTGTCATTTCCTTACTCATTACTTTTTGCCTGTTCTATCTTTTGCAGAAAATCGAGCACCACGTTAAATTCTTTTTGATTTTAGCGTTGTTGATCTTGGTCTATGCCTTTGGGAAATTCTTCCACCTACCTGCCCTTGTTACCATCTTTATTTTTGGATTATTCTTAAGCAATGTGAAAGCCTTACTGCCCGATTTCATGAAACAACGCCTCGATATTGAAGCAACCGAAAAAGGCTTACACGAATTCCATATACTCACAGCCGAATCGACCTTTTTGGTCAAGACCTTTTTCTTCCTCTTTTTTGGGTTTTCGATTGATGTAACTGCATTCACTTCAGCCGATCCATTTATTTATGGCTTACTCATTTTTGGAATCATGCTGGGGTTGCGCTATGGCTACTTTATTTTAACCACATTTAAAATTACACCCTCGCCTTTGGTGTTTATCTCTCCAAGGGGCTTGATTAGCATACTGTTGTTTCTTCAAATCGCCGAAGTGGGCTTTTTAAAAGAGGTGAAAACCTTGGTGGACGAACGCGTTTTATTGGTCGTCATTTTAGCTTCGATGTTGGCCATGACCCGCGGAACAATGAAAAAAGCGAAGGTCCCAGTTGAAGAACTTAACGAATTAGAAGCCCCAGAAGAAGATACAGCCATCGACATATTATTGCAAAACGAAGACAACGAAAAGCTTCCTCCCGCGGAAGCAGAAAAAGAAGAATAACTATGTTTCCACTACAACGCAACCGCCGTTTACGCCAAAGCCCTGCCGTGCGGGCCTTGGTTCGAGAGCACGCCCTTTCAGCCAATGATTTTATAGTTCCGCTCTTTGTGGTTGAAGGAACCCAAGTAAAAGAGGAAATTCCCTCCATGCCCGATTATTATCGCATGAGCTTGGATTTACTCACCGAAGAAGTAAAAAGCCTTTGGGAGATGGGGCTTAAAAGTGTTTTGCTTTTTGTGAAAGTCCCTGATTTACTCAAAGACAACAAAGGTACCGAAGCCTTAAATCCAGAGGGCTTGATGCAACTGGCCATTAAAACAGTTAAAGCGGCATGCCCCGAAATGTTGGTCATGACCGATGTGGCACTTGACCCTTATTCTTCTTACGGGCACGACGGGATAGTGGAAAACGGAGAAATTGTGAATGATGCAACCAAAGCCGTTTTAGCGCAAATGGCATTATCACACGCTCAAGCAGGGGCAGATTTTGTTGCCCCTAGCGACATGATGGACGGACGCATTGAACATATACGCGAATTGTTGGAAGCAGAAGGATTTCACCATACTGGAATCATGAGCTACAGCGCCAAGTACGCCTCCTCTTTTTACGGTCCTTTTCGCGATGCCTTGGATTCTGCTCCTGGTTTTGGCGATAAGAAAACCTATCAAATGGACTTCCACAACCGCAAAGAGGCGATTACAGAAACACAATTGGACATCGAAGAAGGCGCTGATATTGTGATGGTGAAACCAGGTATTGCTTATCTGGACATCATTCGTGATTTGGCCAATGAAATTGAAACCCCTATTGCTGCCTATCAAGTGAGTGGAGAATACGCTATGCTTAAAGCAGCCGCGGCCAAAGGCTGGGTCGATTATGACGCCATTGTCTATGAACAACTCATCGCCTTCAAACGCGCTGGCGCTTCCTTAATCGCGACATATTTTGCTAAAGACGCCGTGCGCATTTTAAACCAATTGGGGTAAAGGCACAGTATTTGCTACTTGTAGTAGTAAATTAATATTCATGAAACGCCCCCTTCTTTTGTGCTTTATTTCCCTGCTGTTCTTGCAGTGCATCGGGGAAGACTTTATCGACGATTATGTCGAGCCTAACCTGCGCATCACCAATCCAATTGTGAGTATTCGGGAAGGTTTAAGTTATCAATTCCAAGCCCGCTTCTTCGACGAGTCGGGGACGCAAGTGGAAAACCCAAACTTTAGTTGGACGGCCACGCCGCCTTCCGCCTTGCATATTTCGAATGATGGAACCATAACAGCATTGGCCGCTGGAGAAGTTTCGGTGGGAGTAAGTGTTCAAGGATTACGTGGAGAGAACATTGCTACTGCCCTTGAATTCTCGGTCACTCCTTTGCCAACGGTGGAAGTAGAAACAACTACCCCAACAACCGATACGGCTACCTCAACAATAGTGACTACTACCTCAACGACAACGACAGAAACGACAGGAAGCAGTACCGAAACAACAACAGACACCA
>WTJP01000027.1:31200-32651 GCA_011526275.1 Candidatus Arcticimaribacter sp.
AGCTCAACTACGGATACTACGAGTTCGACCACAGACACTTCAACCACTACGACCGATTCTTCCACTTCAGAAACGGATGATGGCATTGTAGTAAGTGAACAGTTCTTTGAAGGACAAATTCGCAGCACCTCGAGTTATTTATTGCAAGGGAATTTCCGCTATGAATTTGATGGACAAAATATTGTGTTAAGCCTTGGGGAAAACTACCGTGCTGATACGGCACTGCCCGGACTTTATGTGTATTTAACCAATAACCCCACCACACCCTCGGGCGGCTATGAGATTGGAAAAGTAACCGTATTCGAAGGGGCGCATCAGTACAATTTACCTGCTTCCATTGCCTTGATGGATTATAAATACATTCTCTACTGGTGTAAACCCTTTAGTGTAAAAGTAGGCGATGCCCTACTGTTTGACGATTAAGCCCTCCATAAAACCTATGCATAATACAGACCTCATGGCAGCGAAACGAAACATCCTACTTCTCCTATGCTTGTTAATCACGGGAACAACTGCCTATAGCCAATGGGCAATGGGAAAAGGGAAAGGCTATTACAAAGTGGGCGTTTGGTGGCTGGAAGCCGACCAGCACTACACCAATGTAGGGGCAATTGACCCCAATGCTACCCGCGGATTATTCATCAACAGCTTTTTTGGACGCTATGGCTTGAGTGAAAACCTGAGCTTAGTGGGTTATGTTCCCCACACCCGTGTTTATCAAAATAAACAAGTGTACAGCTCGGGGAGGGCACCCTTGGCTGGAGAAGAATTTTCTAGTCTTGGAGACATCAACCTAGGGTTAGACTACCAATGGTATCGAAAAAAAGGCTGGGCCATTTCTACCTCTTTGACCTTGGGGTTACCCACCGGAAACAATTCGGGGGGAAGTGATGGAAGCTACCAAACTGGAGACGGAGAGTTTAACCAAATTGTACGCTTGCACTTTGGTCGCTCCTATCGTTTGGGAAAACAACGCTTTTACGCCAAAGCTAATTTTGGAGTGAACCAACGCAGTAAAGGCTTTTCCGATGAGTTCCGTGCTGGAGTGGAAACAGGTACTAAAATTATTGATCAGAAAATATTGGTGCTAGGGCGCCTTAACCTCATCGAATCTTTTCAGAACGGAACCTTAGACGCGAGTACTAGCAATGGAAGTATTTTTGCCAACAATGTGGAAGTAGTCAACCTAGGCGGAGAGATGATTTTTGATGTATATAAAAATTGGCGCTTTAGTTTAAGTGCATCCTATCCCGTACGCGGCAGGCTAATTTACCGCGCTCCTGCCTTATCAACCGGCATCTCCTTACAACTTTAACCGTAGTTACGGTCTGGAGAAAAAGGCGATAAATCGAGGCTCGTTTTCTTTTCAGAAAGCAATTCAGCAATGAGTTTCCCCGTCACCGGTCCAAGACTCCACCCCATCATGGAATGTCCTGAAGCAAGGCTAAGGT
>WTJP01000104.1 GCA_011526275.1 Candidatus Arcticimaribacter sp.
GAGTGTGGATTATCTTGGTTGTAGTGAAGCACAAGGAGGACAAGGAAACCCCACTTCTGATTCCGATAATGATGGTGTGGTCGATGCATTCGATGAATGCCCCGATACTGAAGCTGGAGCGAGTGTAGACTACAAAGGCTGTAGTGAAGCACAAGGAGGGCAAGGAAACCCTACCGACGACCAAGACAACGACGGCGTGATCAATGCCATAGACGAATGCCCCGATACTGAAGCTGGGGCGAGTGTGGATTACAAAGGGTGTAGCGAAGCACAAGGAGGAGAAACCAATCCAACTGCAGACGATGACAATGATGGAGTAATCAATGCCTTGGATGAATGTCCCGAAACTGAAGCTGGAGCGACTGTAGACTACCTTGGTTGTAGTGAAGCGCAAGGAGGACAAGGAAGTCCAACAGAAGATAAGGACAATGATGGGGTGGTAGATGTTCTTGATGAATGTCCTGATACTGAACCCGGAGTTCGTGTTGACTATAAAGGTTGTAGCGAAGCCCAAGGCGGAGAAACCGATCCTACGGGAGACCAAGACAACGACGGAGTAATCAATATCTTCGACAAGTGTCCAGATACAGCAGAAGGCGACAGTGTTGATGCGGACGGTTGTAGTGAAGCCCAAGGTGGCCAAGGAAACCCAACGGAAGACACAGACAACGATGGGGTTATCAATATCATCGACGAATGTCCTGATACTCCGGAGGGAGAATCGGTGGACTATCGCGGATGTAGCGCTTCACAAGGTGGAGAAGGTAGCCCAACCGACGATCAAGACAACGATGGAGTGATTAACTTTATTGACGCTTGCCCTGATACTCAACCCGGTGCAGCAGTTGACCCCAAAGGTTGTAGTGTGGAACAAGGCGGAGATGAAACCTATATCCAAGATACCGATGAAGACGGGGTAATTGATATCATTGATGTTTGTCCTGAAACCCCAGCAGATCAAGAGGTAGATGAATACGGCTGTTCTGCAGCGCAAAAAGAAGAAATAAAAGACTTTGATCAAGATGGTGTGGATGACGAGCTTGATGCCTGTCCTTATACCCCACCAGGACAACAAGTAGATGAAAACGGATGCGCCGTGGTAGATCAAGACAAGGATCTTGATGGCGTGCCAGATGTCATTGATCAATGTCCAGATACCCCAGCTGGAGTCTATGTTAACCCATTGGGTTGTGCCCAAGAAGAAGTTGACAGTGACCTCGACGGTGTTCCCAATGAAATTGACGAATGCCCCTACTCGCTTCCCGGGATCGCAGTCAATGAATACGGCTGTAGCGAACAAGAGGTAGCAGACAAAGAAGCCGTAGGCGATGATGACGAAGATGGGGTAATCAATATCCTCGACCGTTGTCCTGAAACCCCTGCTGGAGAAGTGGTAGATGAAACAGGCTGTACACCTGAAGAAACCAGCGAACAAGAAGCAGGCGACAGTGATCTTGACGGAGTAAAAAATGAAGATGACCTTTGTCCCGGAACCGAGCGTGGGATAGTGGTGAATCAATTTGGTTGTCCTTTAAACAACCTCGACAGTGATTTTGACAAAGTGACCGACGATATCGATTTGTGTCCCGATACTCCCGCAGGGGAAGAAGTCAACGAGTTTGGTTGTTCGGTAGCCCAGGTAGAAGTAGACGGTGATATGGACGGAGTAGAAAATGATAAAGATTACTGCCCAGATTCTCCTCCTTATGCCGAAGTCGATGCCAATGGCTGTACTGAAGTCCAAAGAGAAGTAGACGAGGACTTTGATGGAGTACTCAATGGCCTCGATCAATGTCCAAACACCAAACCTTTCGCTCAAGTAGATGAAAATGGTTGCTCGGTGGAACAACGTGATGATGACCAAGACGGCGTTATCAATGAACTCGATCGTTGTCCCGACACGGTCTCTGGTGAGAAAGTAGATGCATACGGTTGTGCCGAAATAGAAGTCGATGGAGACGATGATGGTGATGGCGTATTGAACAGCCAAGATCAATGTCCTAATACACCAAGTGGGGAAGCTGTCGACAGCGTTGGTTGTCCTTTTGCTCCGCCCGTAATTCAAGCACAAACTTTTGAACAAAAAGAAATTAGTCGTGATGATGAAACGGAGGAGATCCGAATTTTATTAGGGAAAATTCTTTATGAAGATCCCAATTCCACTACAGGAGACAACAGCAATGTGAGCCTTGAACTATCGTTTGACTTAGATGGTCCACTCTTCGAATTGGTTGACGATTCTATTTTCTTAATCGACCGTATTGACTTTGAGGAAGGAAATAAACGTCAATTTAAAATCATTGCGACCAATGACAAAGGGCAAAGCACAACGCAAGTAATGACGCTAAATGTCTTGGATATTCCCAACACTTCATCGGTGTCTAAATTTGAGGTAGCAGTATTTAACGTACAAAACGAGGCCTCAGGTGCGAAAGTGGATCACACCCGTTATCTTGTTCCTAAAATCGATAAAGGCGTAGGGAAATGGAAAATTAAAAAGAAAATCGTTGGAGGAGCAGACGCAGGTTTATTTAGAGTAGAGTCGTTTGAAACAGCTACCGATAAAAACGGGAAAGTTCAATTTGAACAAGACGATTATCTGGTCTTTATCCAAGAGCCTAACTTTGAGGAACCCATGGATCACAACAAAGACAACATCTATGAGGTGGAGGTAGTAAACATCAACACCAACGATGGAGAATCTGCACAACCCATCTCGGTGGTTCAAACGAACATTATTGTACCTGAAAATGACGCTACGGCGATACAGTTCCAAACAGTTCCAGTGAACGCAACCGATGATTCTGACGGAGACGGAATTATAGATATCTTGGACAACAGTCCTTTTGTCGCAAATCCAAATCAAGAGGATAGCGACGGAGACGGGATTGGAGATGTGACCGACGATGCAGATCACGACGGTGTCTTAAATCCAAATGATATTTGTGCCGATACCCCTATAGATACCAAAGTAAACTTTAGTGGTTGCCCCATTTTCTATTTACCCGCCAACCAATTCAATATTACTACAAGTAAGAAATGTATTGGGCAAAACGGTATCACCCTCTTTACAACCGATACTGCCTTAAGTTACAGTGTCGCTGTAACAGGGCCAATAGAAGAAACCTATGCTTGGAGCGACGAAACAGCTTTAACCTTGAGCGAAGTTCCTGATGGCACCTATAACATTTGCATTACGGTTGATGGTATAGACCCAACAGCTTTCGAGCGTTGTTATACGGTTACAGTTGAAGATCCAGAACCCCTATCCGTATACAGTAAATTAGCTCCTTCAGGGAAGACAGTAAACTATCAACTTTCAGGTGGAGACATGTACACCATCACCCACAACGGAAGAAGTTTCCAAACCGATGAAGCGTCGGTAGAACTTCCACTCGATGAGGGAATCAATACTGTAGTGATTACGACTGGTATAGAATGTCAAGGAGTATTTGAGAAAAATTACTTCAACTCTGCAGAAGTGGCCTTTAGCCCGAATCCATTCCAAGACAGTCTTTCGGTCTATGTTGGCGGCAGTGACAACGAAATCACCTTGGAGATCTACACCACACAGGGGCGCTTTATTCGCAGCTCAATCCATCAACTTAGCACCCACCAGCGAAACATTCAGTTAAACACTACTGATCTTCGTCCGGGAAGCTATGTCATTAAAAGTTGTGGAACCACCACAGCACAATCAGAACTCATTATAAAACGGTAAACATGAAAAAAACACTTTTACCTCTTCTATTTACAGGATTAATTATCAATACAACAGGCTGTTCAAAAGAAAGCAGCAGTCCTGATCCTAGTCCCTCTGCACCAGAAGTCGTTGTCCTCGACCCTGGTACGCCTACACTTTCGTTTCCAAACAACAATGAACCCTGTTTAGAATCGACTGCTGTTAACGATATTCAAAGTACGGTTACCTTCCGTTGGAATACAGCGCCTAATGTAGTTTCTTATGATTTAGAGGTGACCAACTTGGCCAACAATACCTTTAGAAACTATTCGTCAACAACCAATGAAAAGGCGGTAACCCTAGAAAACTCTGAACCCTATTCTTGGCAAGTGACCGCCTTGGGGGAATCGGGGAGCCAACCGGCAGAAAGTGAGCGATGGAAATTTTATTTGGCTGGACCTGCCGAAGTAAACTATGCGCCTTTCCCTGCAGAATTGACCAGTCCAATTTCAGGTTCTACTGTCTCTCCTGTCAATGGCGTAATTACCTTACAATGGTCATGTACCGATGCTGATAACGATTTGGCAAGTTTTAGTGTTTATTTAGACGCGACGGACGGTTCTACCCTTCTAGAGACGCTCGACTACACCTCATCGACCACTTCCATGGAAACGACCGTGGCAAGTAGCACGGTTTATTACTGGAAAGTTGTTGCGGTTGATAGTGAAGGAAACCAAAGCGACTCGGGGGTTTTTACCTTTAGAACGAACTAATCCTTTTTTGTCTTAAGGATTCGGTTTCCAACGAAAGAGGTCAGTAAACCAATCACTATACCTTGCACAAAACCTAGGGTTAGTGTCCCTAAAAAGGTAAACAAGAGATAAATGGCTTGTTTTCTATCGGTATTCCACAAGCTCTTCACCAAAGGAAAATCAAAGAGATAGTAAACCGAATACACTATGATAGCCGCAATGACCGATTGTGGTAGATAATAGACAATTGGGGTTAAAAACAAAAGTGTAAACAGCACCATAAGCGCAGCTACTAGACCTGAAATTTGCGTCTTTGCTCCAGATTTTAAGTTTAAAATACTGCGGTTGAAACTCCCAGCTGGAACTAGAGAGCCAAAAAATGCGCTTACCATCTTAGCTGCACCTAAAGCGACCATATCGCGGTTGGCGTTCCATGCTTTGGGTTGTCGATCGGCTACACTTTTAGCCATAACAAAACTCCCTACTGTGGTAACAAAAGCAATCCCGAAAGCCCCGGGTAAATAGTTCCAAGCAGAAGTATTCCATTCTGGCCACAAAAATACGGGCAGTCCTTGGGGAACTTCCCCAATAAGGACAATCCCTTCTGCTTCCAAGTTAAAAGCATATGCCGCAACTCCCGTTAGGGTCAATAAAACGATGGCCGTGGGAAATTTTGGAAAAAATCGCGGAAGGAGAAACAGCAATAGTAATGCAGTTATAAAAAAAAGATCCGTTAAGAAATGAGTTTCGCCAAAATGAAGCAACAAAAAGTAAATCTTCTCAATATAATTCAACTGTTGCGGAATTTCCAGCTGAAATGCGGGGGGAATCTGGGAAACCATAATAACTACCGCAGCGGCCTGCACAAAACCAGACACTACACTTTTTGGAATATAATCGAAGTACTTCCCCCATTGCAATAATCCACCCAAACATTGTATAGCTCCAATCATCAAACCTAGGATAATGACGGCATTGATGTATTCTGCTGTAAAAGGAGTGACGAAGGGCACAAGGGTGGTGTAAACAAAGATGGAAATAACCGAGACCGGGCCAAGATTCAAATAATTTGACGTCCCCAACAAAGCATAAACCACCAATGGAAAAAGAGAGCCGTAGAGGCCATAAATGGGCGGTAAGCCACCCAACAAGGCAAAAGCCATGCCCTGAGGAATGGTAATGGCTCCCACGGTTAAACCCGCAATGATATCGTCGCGGTATTGATAGTTGGCAGGAAAGTTAAATTGAACCATACTGTTGTTTCGTTTTCCAATGTACAATTTTGTTTAGAGTAAACTGTGGTAGTGCAGCTGAAAACGATATCAACAATTCTAATGGAATCGTTGATAAAAGCAATGGAAATTGGGCAAAAGGACAAGACGAATCGAGGTGAGTTTTTGTAGTTTTGATTTTCGATAAAATACACGACCATGGAAAGAATAAAATGTTTGATTATAGGAAGTGGGCCCGCAGGATACACTGCAGCCATCTATGCCGCACGTGCCGATCTTAAACCTGTTGTCTATACGGGAATGGAACCCGGCGGACAATTGACTACCACCACCGAAGTCGACAATTTTCCCGGCTATCCCAAAGGGGTAGATGGTCCCAGCATGATGGTCGAATTACAACAACAAGCCGAACGCTTCGGTACAGAAGTACGCATTGGTCATGTTACTGAAGTCAACCTAAGCAAAGAAGTGGGTGGAATCCATACTGTTGTGGTCGATAGTACCACTACCATAGAAGCAGAAACCATTATCATCTCTACTGGAGCAAGTGCAAAATATCTTGGTTTGCCTAGTGAGCAGCGTTTACGTGGCGGCGGGGTGTCGGCCTGTGCGGTTTGCGATGGATTCTTTTACAAAGGACAAGAGGTGGCTATTGTAGGTGCTGGAGACACGGCTGCAGAAGAAGCGACCTACTTAGCCAATATTTGCACCAAGGTAACCATGCTCGTTCGTCGTGATGTAATGCGTGCTTCTAAAGCCATGCAACACCGGGTGAACAATACCGAAAACATTGAAGTTTTATACAATACAGAAGTCGATGAAGTATTGGGAGAACAAGTGGTAGAAGGACTCCGTATGGTGAACAATACAACCCAAGAAAAAACAGAAATCCCAATTACTGGCTTGTTTATCGCCATTGGGCACCAACCCAATACCGATATCTTTAAAGGACAATTGGACATGGACGATGCGGGCTACCTCATCACCGAAGGAAAGTCTACGAAAACCAATCTCCCCGGCGTATTTGCATCGGGAGATGTACAGGATAAGGAATACCGCCAGGCGGTTACCGCTGCTGGAACAGGTTGTATGGCAGCCCTCGATGCAGAACGTTACTTGGGAAGCTTAGGCGCTCACTAATTTAAGACCTCTAGTGCTTTTTCTGCTAGAGCATTAAGCGCTACAGTATGCTGTTCGCCCGTTTCCATTTGTTTTAACACTACCTCGTTACGGCTGTGTTCTTCCTCTCCTAATAGCACTACCAAAGGAATGTTTTTCTGGTTGGCATAAGACAACTGCTTCTTCATTTTGGCAGCGTCTGGATAGAACTCAACACGCAAGCCTTTTTGACGTAGTTCCACGACCAATTGATTGGTCGCTAAAGCAGTAGCGTCACCAAAGTTCAAACACAGGACTTGGGTTTGATTTTGAACTGATGCTGGGAAAAGGTCTAAGGCTTCCAATACCAAATAGATGCGATCAAAGCCAAATGAAATCCCAACCCCACTCATGTTTTTCATACCAAAACCTGCGGTGAGATCGTCATAACGCCCCCCTCCACCAATAGAGCCCATCTTTACGCCCTCTGGTGCGGCAACTTCGAAAATACAGCCTGTGTAATAGTTGAGTCCACGAGCCAGCGTGACATCTATTGACAACGCAATTCCTTGCACGTCTAGGCCTTCCAATTGTCCCAAAACAAAAGAAAGTTCTTCCAAGCCTTCCAGCCCAATAGAAGAATTGGCTAAGAATACTTTCAACTGAGATAGGCGCTCTGTTGCGGTTCCGCTCAATTCCATGAGCGGTTGAATTTTAGCGATAGATGCTTTTGAAAAGCCTTTGCCTTCCAACTCCTGCACTACCCCATCGAAACCAATTTTATCGAGCTTGTCTAAAGCAACGGTAAAGTCAATGAGCTGGTCTTGTGCACCAATGGTTTCGGCAATTCCTGCCAATACCTTACGGTTGTTCATTTTAAGGGTTGCTCCCTTAATTCCAAGTTCGCTAAAAACTTTGGCGTATAGCTGACATAACTCCACCTCTTGCCAAAGGGAAGTGCTACCTACCACGTCAGCATCGCATTGAAAAAACTCTTGAAAACGGCCGTGCTGTGGACGATCGGCGCGCCAAACAGGTTGAATTTGGTAGCGTTTAAACGGAAAGACCAAATCGTTTTGGTGTTGTACCACATAACGCGCAAAGGGCACCGTTAAGTCATAGCGTAAGGCTTTTTCTGATAGGGAATTGGAAAAGGCAGCTAAACGGTTTTCTTCGAGTGCTTTAAGATCGGCTTTCTTTAATTTTTCTCCGTTGGATAATATCTTAAAAATCAAGCGATCCCCTTCTTCTCCATACTTTCCTAAGAGGGTAGCCGACTTTTCAAAAGAAGGCGTTTCTATGGGTTGAAAACCTGCCGATTCAAATGCGGTTTGCAAAACAGCTTTTAAATAGTTGCGTTTTGCTACTTCCTGCGATGAAAAATCACGTGTTCCTTTGGGTATAGATGGTTTCATACTGCTGTGCTAAGTGTGAAGTCTTACAAATATCGAATAATTTCAAGGGCTTATACAAGAAAATCGGCGATACTTTTATAGCGATCACTTTGACTGATTTGCGCCCCTTTTAAGATCATCCCGTACAACTCCTCTTTACGGTCGTGCTCATATTTTTTGGTCGAACGATAAAGGGTCACCGAGGCATCGTGAATGTGGTGCAATAACCACTTCCAACCCTCAGGAGTCGTAATATCTTGTTCGACCTTGGTGAGTTTAACGGCAATCAAATGCATTTCTTCTTGTAAACATTCAAATACAAAAAAGTGATTGGGGCTCAAATGTTCTAAATACAAGTCTTTGGAGAGTACATCTTCCCAAACCAAATCGGAAAATTGATCTAAATGTTGATCGACCTGTTCAGGGGAGTTGGCCTTAATTTCATCCCAAGCTTTTCGGTCAATGGAAAGTGCAGCCAGGTATTTGGCAAACTCCTCGTGCAGTTCTTCTAACTGTTCTTTACTTAAACGATGGTAATTCATAAGATAAAAAAACCCCACGATTAGGTGGGGTTGTAATGCAGTCGAATTAAAAAATTACGCTTTTTCTGGCACAATTTCGAAGGGGGCTTGCACCACCACTTCACGGTGTAAACGAATCGTTGCTTCATAAGCTCCTAAACGCTTTATGGTGCGTCCGGGTAAACTGATGAATCGCTTGTCGATTTCTTGACCTGCTTTGGCATAAGCATCGGCGAGGTCTTGTGCACCTACAGAACCAAAGAGTTTATCTCCTGTTCCTACTTTAGAAGCAATTTTAATTTCAAGTGCCAAAAGAGCTTTGCTCAAGCTGTTGGCATCGTCGATTAATTTTTGCTCTTTAAAAGCGCGTTGTTTTAAATTTTCAGCTAATACTTTACGGGCAGAAGAGGTGGCCAAAACCGCCTTTCCTTGTGGAATCAAAAAGTTTCTTCCGTATCCGTTCTTTACTGTTACGATGTCATCCTTAAATCCAA
>WTJP01000045.1 GCA_011526275.1 Candidatus Arcticimaribacter sp.
AAGTTCAACATTAATTGAACTTAATCCCTACTGGCATCAAACCCTCTTTTCCCGAAGAGGATTTCAAAAAAGAGTTTAAAGTCACCTCGAAGGCTCCACAGCGGGTATTTAAAGGTGGCGGGTTTGTTCTTTTCAAAAAAAGCATGGCCTACCCAGGCAAAGCCATAGCCCACTAAAGGGAGGGCAATCCAAAACTTAGCTTCATTTTGAACAACAATAAAAAAGCCCAACAATAAAAACACCAAAAAAGTCCCAATAAAGTGGAGGGTACGGCTGGTTTTGTTTTTGTGTTCGCTGAGGTAAAAAGGGTAAAATTCTTGAAAGGACTGGAAACGTTCTTCTGCCATGGTTTAGTTGTTTCCAACAAGATAAAAAAAATCCCCGACTCTCGTCGGGGATGTGTTTTAAGCTTCTCCTGCTGGACCAAAGTTCAGTGGAATGGGCGGTTGCTCTTGGGCATTGATCTTGCCGTTGGCCTGTTCAAAGCGTTGGATATTGTCTCCAAGTGCTTTGTGCAAACGCTTGGCATGCTCGGGGGTCAATATAATACGTGACTTAACTTTCGCCTTAGGCGCCCCGGGCATCATGGCAATAAAATCGACAATAAATTCAGAGACCGAGTGGTTGATGATAGCGAGGTTACTATACGTTCCCTCGGCTGTTTTTTCATCCAATTCGATATTGATTTTCTGCTCTTTTCCTGCCTGCTCGCTCATGCCTTATAGCTTTACTTCCTCTTCCGTTTCTTTGTTGATCAACAAGCTGGTGTACTCGTCTTTTGAACCAACGATAACGTCGTTGTATTCGCGAAGACCAGTTCCTGCTGGGATCTTGTGTCCAACGATAACGTTCTCTTTCAATCCTTCGAGGGTATCTTCTTTTCCGCTCACCGCTGCCTCATTCAAGACTTTAGTGGTTTCCTGGAAGGAAGCTGCCGAAATAAAGGACTTGGTTTGTAGGGAAGCACGCGTAATTCCTTGTAACTCTGGGGTAGCAGTAGCAGGTTGTGCATCGCGCGCAACCACCAAGGCTTTCCCTTCGCGTTTCAAGTAGGAATTCTCATCGCGTAATTCACGAGAGGTGACTACCTGTCCAGCTTTTAAGTTTTCAGAATCGCCAACTTCTTCCACTACTTTCTTCCCGTAGAGGTTGTCGTTTTCTTCGATAAAGTCGTATTTGTGCACCAACTGTCCTTCGAGTAATAAGGTATCTCCTGGGTCGTTGATTTTCACTTTACGCATCATCTGGCGTACCACAACTTCAAAGTGCTTGTCGTTGATTTTCACCCCTTGGAGGCGATATACTTCTTGCACTTCGTTTACTAAGTATTGTTGTACAGCCGATGGGCCTTTAATTTTTAAGATATCCAATGGCGTAATAGAACCGTCAGACAAGGGCATTCCGGCTTTCACAAAGTCGTTTTCTTGCACCAAGATTTGGTTCGATAATTTCACCAAGTACTTCTTCACGTCACCAAACTTAGACTCCACGATAATTTCGCGGTTACCACGCTTGATTTTTCCGAAAGAAACTACTCCGTCGATCTCAGAAACTACAGCTGGGTTAGAAGGATTACGTGCCTCGAACAATTCGGTTACACGTGGTAAACCTCCTGTAATATCTCCCGACTTAGCAGACTTACGAGGAATTTTTACCAAGATTTTACCTTCTTGGATTTTCTCGTTATCGTCCACCATAATGTGGGCACCCACGGGTAGGTTGTAAGAACGCAACACATTTCCTTTGTTGTCTTGAATCAAGAGCGTTGGAATGAGTTTCTTGTTACGCGATTCAGAAATTACTTTCTCTTGGAAACCAGTTTGTTCGTCGATTTCCACTTGATAGGTAACCCCTTGTTCGATGTTATCGTACACGATTTTACCTGCGAATTCTGAAACAATTACCCCGTTAAATGGATCCCATGAACACACAGAAGTTCCTTTTTTGAGGGTTGCACCGTTTTTGATGTTCAATACCGATCCGTAAGGGATGTTATTGGTACTCAACACATTTTTGGTCTTTTTATCGATCAAGCGGATTTCCGTAGTACGTGAGATCACGATTTCAGCTTCGTTTCCTTCTTGATCTTGTCCTTTCACTGTTTTCAGGTCTTCGATTTCGGCGATACCGTCGAACTTGGTGATCAATTGGTTTTCCTCGGAAATGTTTCCTGCTACCCCACCCACGTGGAAAGTACGCAAGGTCAACTGTGTTCCAGGTTCTCCAATCGACTGTGCAGCAACAACTCCAACAGCTTCTCCTTTTTGCACCATTTTTCCGGTGGCAAGATTGCGACCGTAACACTTAGCACAAATTCCGCGCTTAGCTTCACAGGTCAATGGAGAGCGAACTTCTACCTTTTCAATCGGCATGTGGTCGATTGAATCAGCTACTAAGTCTAGAATCTCTTCTCCTGCTTCTACCACTACTTCTCCAGTAGCGGGGTTAACGATGTCTTCTAGTGCAACACGTCCGCGAATACGATCAGAAAGTTTTTCAACGATCTCTTCGTTTTTACGCAATGGTTTCACGTCGATTCCTCTAAGGGTACCACAGTCTTCAGTGTTAATGATTACGTCTTGCGATACATCAACCAAACGACGGGTCAAGTAACCGGCATCTGCCGTTTTCAAGGCCGTATCAGCCAATCCTTTACGTGCACCGTGCGTCGAGATAAAGTATTCAAGAATCGAAAGTCCTTCTTTAAAGTTCGAAAGGATAGGGTTTTCGATAATCTCTCCTCCACCTGCAGTCGATTTCTTCGGCTTGGCCATCAATCCACGCATTCCGGTCAACTGACGAATTTGCTCTTTCGAACCACGGGCTCCAGAATCCAACATCATGTATACCGAGTTAAATCCTTGCTGGTCTTCGCTAATTCGCTTCATGGCCAAAGAGGTCAAGTGCGAGTTGGTCGAAGTCCAAACGTCAATAATTTGGTTGTAACGCTCGTTGTTGGTAATGAGTCCCATGTTGTAGTTCCCCATGATGCCGTCCACTTTCTTGTTGGCGTCATCAATCAATGGTAACTTTTCTGGTGGGATAATAATATCTCCTAAACTAAAGGATAGTCCACCTTTGAAGGCGAATCCATATCCCATGTCTTTGATCTTATCCAAGAACTCAGCCGTTTCTGGAACGCTGGTTACTTTTAGGATTTGACCAATAATATCACGCAAGTTTTTCTTGGTCAATACCTCGTTGAAATAGCCTGCTCTTTCGGGAACAACCTCGTTGAAGAGGACACGCCCAACAGTCGTTTCAATAATTTGATATTCCAACTCACCTGCTTCGTTCAATACTTTGGTACGAATCTTAATGATAGCATTTAAGTCCACACGCTTCTCGTTGTAAGCAATGTGTACTTCCTCTACCGAGTAGAACGTCAAGCCTTCTCCTTTTACAGGCACTTCTTTGGTTGACTTACGCGCTTTGGTCATGTAGTAAAGACCCAAGACCATGTCTTGTGATGGTACCGTTACTGGTGAACCGTTGGCTGGATTGAGGATATTGTGTGAAGCCAACATCAAGAGTTGTGCTTCCAGGATAGCCTCTGGCCCAAGCGGTAAGTGAACTGCCATTTGATCCCCGTCAAAGTCGGCGTTAAAGGCCGTACATACGAGTGGGTGCAATTGGATTGCTTTTCCTTCAATTAATTTTGGTTGGAAAGCTTGGATTCCCAAACGGTGTAATGTGGGGGCACGGTTCAAGAGAACAGGGTGACCTTTCAATACATTTTCGAGGATATCCCAAACAACCGGCTCTTTGCGGTCGATGATTTTCTTTGCAGATTTTACCGTCTTAACGATTCCGCGCTCGATGAGTTTACGTGTAATGAATGGCTTGTATAATTCAGCAGCCATGTCTTTTGGTAAACCACACTCAAATAATTTTAATTCTGGTCCAACGACGATTACCGAACGTGCAGAATAATCAACACGTTTTCCTAAAAGGTTTTGACGGAAACGTCCTTGCTTTCCTTTTAAGGAGTCAGAAAGTGATTTTAACGGACGGTTAGAATCTGTTTTAACTGCTGAAGACTTACGGGTGTTGTCAAACAATGAATCGACTGATTCTTGCAACATACGCTTCTCGTTACGTAAGATTACCTCCGGTGCTTTGATTTCCACCAAACGCTTTAAACGGTTGTTACGGATAATCACACGACGATAAAGGTCGTTTAAGTCGGAAGTAGCGAAACGCCCTCCATCCAAGGGAACCAATGGACGTAATTCTGGTGGAATAACCGGAATTACTTTCATGATCATCCACTCGGGTAAGTTTTCCTTACGGGTGTTGGCGTCTTTAAATGCCTCTACAACTTGTAAACGCTTTAAGGCTTCTGTTTTACGTTGCTTAGACGTTTCGTTGTTGGCTTTGTGACGTAATTCATACGACAAGCCTTCGAGGTCAATGCGAGAGAGTAGTTCAATTAAACACTCGGCTCCCATTTTAGCGATAAACTTGTTTGGATCGCTGTCTTCGAGGTATTGGTTATCGTCGGGTAAACGCTCCATGACATTGAGGTATTCCTCTTCTGTCAAGAAATCCATTTTTTGAAGGGATTCTCCTTCTTCGTTGACTGCAAGACCCGCTTGAATAACTACATAACGCTCGTAGTAAATAATCATGTCGAGCTTCTTGGACGGTAATCCAAGGAGGTAACCAATTTTGTTTGGTAAAGAACGGAAGTACCAAATGTGGGCTACAGGCACCACAAGGTTGATGTGCCCCACACGGTCGCGACGTACTTTTTTCTCGGTTACTTCAACCCCACAACGGTCACATACGATTCCTTTGTAGCGAATGCGCTTGTACTTTCCACAAGCACACTCAAAGTCTTTTACAGGACCAAAGATGCGCTCGCAGAACAAGCCGTCACGCTCGGGCTTGTGTGTTCTATAGTTAATGGTTTCTGGCTTTAAGACCTCACCACGTGAATTTCCTAGGATAACTTCTGGTGAAGAAAGACCAATGGAAATTTTATTGAATTTTTTTTGGGTAACATTTTCGTTATTTCTTGCCATAACTACTGTTTGTTTTTGCGTTGTTTTTAATGAAATTTCCGGGTTTATTCTTCTAGACGAATATCTAATCCAAGTCCTTTCAATTCGTGCATCAATACGTTAAAGGATTCTGGTAAACCTGGCTCTGGCAAGGTTTCTCCTTTTACAATTGATTCATAGGTTTTGGCGCGACCAATCACATCATCTGATTTGACGGTCAAGATTTCTTGTAGGGTACTCGAAGCACCATATGCTTCCAATGCCCAAACTTCCATCTCTCCAAAACGCTGTCCTCCAAACTGTGCTTTCCCTCCAAGTGGTTGTTGGGTAATCAACGAGTAAGGTCCAATCGATCTTGAGTGCATTTTGTCGTCTACCATGTGTCCTAATTTCAACATGTAGATTACCCCAACCGTTGCGGGTTGGTCAAAGCGCTCTCCAGTTCCCCCATCGTATAGATAGGTATGACCGTATTGTGGAATTCCAGCTTTCGCAGTGAGTTCATCGATTTCGGCTGCACTAGCTCCGTCAAAAATTGGCGTAGCGTATTTTTCGCCCAACTCTAAACCTACCCAACCTAAAACGGTTTCATAGATTTGTCCGATGTTCATTCGCGAAGGTACCCCAAGTGGGTTCAAGACGATGTCTACTGGTGTTCCATCTTCCAAGAATGGCATGTCTTCGTGACGCACGATACGGGCAACAATACCTTTGTTTCCGTGGCGACCTGCCATCTTATCTCCTACTTTCAGTTTACGTTTTTTAGCGATGTAAACTTTCGCTAAACGCTTGATTCCAGCAGGTAGTTCGTCACCTACACTGATGGTGAATTTCTCACGACGCAAGGCCCCTTGAAGATCGTTTTCTTTGATCTTGTAGTTGTGGAGTAGGTCGGCAATGAGACGGTTAGTGTCGTCGTTGGTCGTCCAAGTTCCACGGGTAAGGTGCGTATAGTCTTCCACCTTGCTTAACATTTTCAAGGTGTATTTCTTTCCTTTTGGAAGTACTTCTTCCCCTAGGTCGTTTTGTACTCCTTGACATGTTTTCCCATTCACGATAGCGAATAACTTCTCTACCATGATTTGTCTCAACTCTTCAAACTTCACGTCATAGTTTGCTTCAAGGGCTTCCAATTCAGCTTTGTCTTGGTTGCGCTTGCGCTTGTCTTTAACAGAACGTGTAAAGAGTTTTTTATCGATTACAACTCCGCGAAGTGATGGTGGTGCTTTTAAGGAAGCATCTTTCACATCTCCTGCTTTGTCACCAAAGATGGCACGGAGTAGTTTTTCTTCTGGTGTTGGGTCAGATTCTCCTTTAGGTGTAATCTTCCCGATGAGGATATCTCCAGGTGTTACCTCGGCCCCAATTCGAATCATTCCGAATTCGTCTAGGTCTTTGGTCGCTTCTTCGCTTACGTTTGGAATATCATCTGTCAATTCTTCCGATCCTAATTTAGTGTCGCGAACGTCTAATGAATATTCGTCGATATGGATAGAAGTAAAGATATCTTCACGAACAACTTTCTCAGAAATTACAATCGCATCCTCGAAGTTGTATCCTTTCCAAGGCATGAAGGCCACCTTCATGTTTCGTCCTAAGGCCAATTCTCCGTCCTGAGTAGCATACCCTTGACATAAAACTTGTCCTTTGGCTACCTTATCTCCTTTACGCACAATAGGCTTCAAGTTGATACAAGTTCCTTGGTTGGTTTTTCTAAACTTAATGAGGTCATAGGTTTTTGTATCTCCGTCGAAACGCACCTTTTGCTCTAGCTCGGTATAGCTGTAACGGATGGTGATTTTCTCTGCATCTACATACTCTACCACACCGTCACCCTCTGCATTGATCAATACACGAGAGTCGGAAGCTACTTGACGCTCCAATCCAGTTCCTACGATAGGAGACTCTGGACGTAATAATGGTACGGCCTGACGCATCATGTTTGATCCCATCAAAGCACGGTTCGCATCATCGTGCTCCAAGAAAGGAATCAAGGAAGCCGAGATGGAAGCGATTTGGTTAGGTGCAACATCGGTATAATCTACCTTGGTTGGTTCTACCACAGGATAATCTGCTTCTTCACGAGCAATGATTTTATCGGCAGTAATTTTACCTGACTTATCGAAAGGAATGTTGGCCTGAGCAATCAACTTGTCTTCTTCTTCCTCTGCGCTTAAATAAATTGGATTGTCTAAATCGATTTTTCCATTTTCTACTTTGCGGTAAGGCGTCTCGATGAAACCAAGGGTGTTTACTTTAGCAAATACACTTAAGGAAGAAATCAAACCAATGTTTGGTCCTTCCGGAGTTTCAATCGGACAAAGACGTCCGTAGTGAGTGTAGTGTACGTCACGTACCTCAAATCCTGCACGTTCACGGGAAAGACCTCCAGGTCCAAGTGCAGAGAGACGACGCTTGTGCGTAATTTCTGCCAATGGATTGGTTTGATCCATGAACTGTGACAACTGGTTGGTCCCAAAGAAAGTATTGATGACCGACGACAAGGTCTTGGCATTGATCAAATCAATGGGAGTAAAGACTTCGTTGTCACGAACGTTCATACGCTCACGGATGGTTCTTGCCATACGGGCAAGTCCTACACCGAACTGAGAAGATAATTGTTCTCCTACAGTACGTACACGACGGTTAGACAAGTGATCGATATCATCGATTTCTGCTTTAGAGTTGATGAGCTCAATCAAATATTTGATGATGGTGATGATATCTTGTTTGGTCAAGACTTGCTTGTCCATTTCGATATCGTTCCCCAATTTCTTGTTCATGCGGTAACGCCCTACTTCTCCTAGGTTGTAACGTTGGTCAGAGAAGAAGAGTTTGTCGATAATTCCACGCGCTGTTTCTTCATCTGGCGGTTCAGCATTACGCAATTGACGGTAGATGTGTTCAACCGCTTCTTTTTCAGAGTTGGTTGGATCTTTTTGTAGGGTGTTGTGGATGATGGCATAGTCAGACATATGCGCATCTTCTTTGTGTAAAAGGATTGTTTTTACACTGGTTTCGAGGATTTCCTCGATGTGGTCTTTTTCGATAACCGTATCGCGATCAATAACGATCTCGTTACGCTCAATAGAAATTACCTCTCCAGTATCTTCGTCAACGAAGTCTTCGTGCCAGGTGTTAAGCACACGAGCAGCGAGTTTACGACCAATTACTTTCTTTAAACCTGTCTTCGACACTTTTACCTCTTCTGCAAGATCGAAGATCTCCAAGATGTCTTTGTCGCGCTCATAACCGATGGCACGGAAAAGCGTAGTTACAGGTAATTTTTTCTTACGGTCGATGTAGGCATACATCACGTTGTTGATGTCGGTAGCAAATTCAATCCACGATCCTTTGAACGGGATAACTCTTGCCGAATAGAGTTTGGTTCCGTTGGCGTGGAAAGATTGTCCGAAGAAAACACCAGGGGAACGGTGCAATTGCGATACTACAATGCGCTCGGCGCCGTTGATCACAAAAGTACCACTGGGGGTCATATAAGGAATCGTCCCTAGGAACACGTCTTGAACGATGGTTTCAAAGTCCTCATGTTCTGGGTCGGTACAATACAATTTTAAACGTGCTTTTAGCGGCACGGAATAGGTTAAACCGCGCTCGATACATTCTTGAATGCTGTAGCGTGGTGGATCGACAAAGTAATCGAGGAATTCTAAAACGAATTGATTACGGGTGTCGGTAATGGGGAAATTTTCTTTAAAGGTGTTGAATAGCCCTTCTTCTGCGCGCTCGGCAGACTTAGTTTCCAACTGGAAAAAATCTTGGAAAGATTTAATCTGGATATCCAGGAAATCGGGGTACTGTGGGGTGCGTTTTGCGGAGGCAAAACTGATTCGGCTTTGAGTTTTTTTCGGCATCTGTACTTTTTTATAACGGGTTAAAAAGCATTCTTAGAAATGGGGGTATTTTAAACGGAAAAAGGGTTACGGTCTTCAGCAGCATGCCGAAGACCATAACCAATTTTATAAGGATGGGGATGAACTACTTAAGTTCAACCTCTGCTCCAGCTTCTTCTAAAGAAGATTTCAATCCT
>WTJP01000123.1 GCA_011526275.1 Candidatus Arcticimaribacter sp.
GTAGCGGTAAAGATGATTCCCAACTGAGCGGATAGACTCAAATCCAAACCAAAGGCCTGCGCTATAAACACCGCGGCTACCCCTTGATACACACTGGTCCCATCCATGTTGATGGTTGCCCCTATGGGCAATACAAAACTGGTAACTTCTTTATCTACCCCTAAATTCTCTTCTACACATTCCATGGTAACCGGTAAAGTTGCAGCGCTTGAACTGGTGGAAAAAGCCAACAGTTGTGCAGGTGCAATTCCTTTAAAAAAGAAAGAAGGGTTCCTTCCCGTAAATACTTTTACGATTAAAGCATAAACTAAAATCATCGCTGCCAAACCTAACAATAGGGTTACAGCATATAAGGCCAAGGCTTGAAATAACTCTAAACTCGGCGCTTCGACCACCAAGGCAGCGAGCAGCGCAAATACACCGTAGGGTGCCACCATCATGATCATGTCGATGAGTTTGAGAATAATAGCGTTAAAAGAGTCGAAAAATGCTTTTACGGGCTGAGCCGTTTCTTCGGGCAATAAAATCATCCCAATCCCAAAAAACAAAGCAAAGAAGATGATTTGCAACATATTGCGGTTGCTGGTTGCCGCCGCAAAAATATTGGAAGGAACGATATCGACTAGGGCTTGTAGCGGACCAGCCTCACGTTGTTTGGCTGCCGCCTCCCGTTTTTGATCCGCATCAGTAGCATAGGCCTCTACCAGTTCTTGGCGGGTATCAACCGAAATGGATTTACCGGGTTGGATACTATTTACTAGAATAAGGCCAATGGTCACCGCAATTAAGGTTGTGGTGACATAGGTCAAGATGGTTCGCCCACCCATTTGGGAAAGTTTTGAAATGTCTTGCAAATCGGAAACCCCTTTGATGAGCGAAGCTAAAATCAAAGGAATCGCAATGAGTTTCAACAGGTTGATGAAAATAGTTCCGAAAGGCTTGATGTAGTCCCCAATAAAAGCTGCTCCCCCACTAACAAATGAAAGTGCTAGTCCAAAAGCGACCCCAAGGGCCATTCCAATTAATATTTTCCAATGTAAGGCGATGTTCTTCATGACTTAAATTTTATTCGTTCTGCGCATCAATTCATAGTCTGCAATGACCAAAGCCGCCATGGCTTCTACGATGGGTACAGCGCGGGGAACGACACATGGATCGTGACGACCTTTTCCTTGCATGGTCACCTTCTCCCCTTTATTGTTGATGGTTTCTTGTTCTTGCATTACCGTGGCAACCGGTTTAAAGGCCACATTGAAATAAATATCCATTCCGTTGGAAATACCACCTTGTATTCCCCCTGAACGGTTCGATTGTGTACTACCGTCGGCATTAAACGGATCGTTGTGCGCACTTCCTTTCATTTGTGCACCAGCAAAACCACTGCCGTATTCAAAGCCTTTCACCGCATTGATCGACAACATGGCTTTTCCTAATTCGGCGTGCAGTTTATCGAAAGCCGGCTCCCCTAAACCTACGGGAACATTTTGAATTACACAAGTAATGATTCCGCCCACCGTATCGCCTTCCTTGCGGATTTGACGGATATAGGCTTCCATTTCTTCTGCCTTTTTGGGGTCGGGACAGCGTACTGGGTTCTTTTCGATGGCACTAAAATCCAATTCGGTGTAGGGCTGCTCCAATTTTATGTCGCCTACCGCAGAAACAAAGGCGTGGAATTGAATCCCAGCTAAGAATTGTTTTGCGATTGCTCCTGCTACTACACGACTAGCGGTTTCACGGGCAGAACTTCTCCCACCCCCGCGGTAATCGCGAAAGCCGTATTTCTGGTCATATACATAGTCGGCATGCGAAGGACGGTAACTGTCTTTGATGTGGCTGTAATCGTGTGACTTTTGATTGGTGTTGTGGATGGCAAAACCAATAGGAGTACCTGTGGTTTTCCCTTCAAATAAACCGGAGTAAAAAGTGACTTCATCGGGTTCTTTTCGCTGGGTTACGATAGCGGATTGTCCGGGTTTTCTTCGATCTAAATCCTGCTGAATAGCGCTTAAGTCCAAGCTTATTCCCGCGGGACAACCGTCGATGACGCCACCAATGGCTGCGCCATGCGATTCGCCAAAGGTTGTTACACTAAATAGTTTTCCAAATTGGTTTCCTGCCATGGGTAAATTTTGTCACAAATATAGGGGATTTATACGCT
>WTJP01000145.1:0-4627 GCA_011526275.1 Candidatus Arcticimaribacter sp.
GCTCCACCGTCGATGTGTGCTTGTGCTTTTTCAAGCGTAGTAAAAATACCAGTACATTCAGCTACAACATCAGCACCTAAATCTCCCCAACCAATATCGGCCGGATTGCGTTCTGCTGAAATTTTTACACGTTGTCCATCAACGATAAGGTCTCCGCCATCTACTTCTACTGTACCGTCGTACTTCCCGTGTACAGAGTCGTACTTTAGTAAGTAAGCAAGATGATCTACTTCTAGCAGGTCATTTACCCCTACAATAGTAACATCTTCTTGCTTCATGGCAGAACGAAAGACCATTCTTCCAATTCTTCCAAATCCGTTAATTCCAATTTTGATTGACATAGTTGATTTAAATTAAATTATATTGATTTCAAGTTTTTAAATAGAAAGGATATCGGTCACCCGAAGTAAATCCTCATTGATTTTTGATTTGCCTTTGATGGCTTTTTCTAAGGGTGTGAGTTGCATATTGTCGTTTACCACCCCTACCATGACGTTTGAATTCCCTTCACGAAGCGATTCTACTGCATGAACACCCATGCGAGAAGCTAATACACGATCAAAACAACTTGGAGAACCCCCGCGTTGCATGTGTCCCAAAACAGATACCCTTACTTCGTAGTACGGGAGATTCTGTTCTACATAAGCCGCTAATTCAAAGACATTTTTACCTGTTTTATCGCCTTCAGCCACGACAACAATACTAGATGATTTCCCTGACTTCTCACTGCGCTTGAGGGATTCTAACAATTGTTCTAAACCGCGATTTTCTTCTGGGATAAGGATTTCTTCTGCTCCCGCACCTATACCGGAGTTTAAGGCAATGTGACCTGCATCACGCCCCATGACTTCTACAAAGAAAAGTCGGTTATGCGAGCTAGCAGTATCGCGAATTTTATCAATGACGTCGATAACGGTATTGATTGCCGTGTCATAACCCAAGGTATATTGTGTACCATAGATATCATTATCAATGGTTCCAGGAATCCCAATTACAGGGAAGTTAAACTCATTCTGAAAAATCATGGCGCCGGTAAAAGAACCATCTCCTCCAATAACAACTAGTGCGTCTATATTGTGCTTGATGAGGTTTTCGTGCGCTTTCTTTCGTCCATCTGGTGTTCTAAACTCTAAAGAACGAGCAGATTTTAACAGGGTACCCCCCTTGTTCACGATATTATTTACACTTCGGGCAGTGAATTTTTTGAAGTTGCCGTCGATTAGGCCTTGATAGCCTTGAAAGACCGCATAACATTCTAGCTGATAAAAGACACTGCTTCGAACCACTGCTCTAACCGCAGCATTCATGCCTGGAGCATCTCCCCCAGAAGTCAAAACAGCTATTCTTTTGATGGTTTCATTCATGATCGCGCCAAATTTAATGAATAAATTCTCCACAAACATTTGAGAGCAGAAAAATTGAACATAAAACTACGACAACGTTTTCAATTTTCTTTTGGCAAAAAGTCAATTCCTTCCGTCGAAGTCAAAATATCGTTGCCAGACGAGGGTTTTGAAGCGTTTGACTTGATTTTATCAATTAACTCTTGGAAGGTGTTGAAATCTACTTGGTAGGACATTCCCATACCTTGGGTGTAACCAAACTCATCGCCTAGATAACGGAAGTCGTTTTCACGATTAAAGACCTTGGCTTTCAAAGTACCACTCTCATTTAAGATAAAATCGATTTGTACATCACCCACAATCACGGTTTCTTGCACCCCATCGATGGGGACCCCTATCTTTCCATTAATCAAAATTCGATCGCTAAGTTGGGTGCTTAAGGTTAAACCAATGCGGTCTTCGGTGCGCAAATCAAAATTGGGGTTCTCCTCCCCTTGCAAATAATTTACGCCCACATTGACCTTCCCGTCATTTGCCCCAATGAGTGTACTAAAGACATCGGAAGCCTTTTCATAGAGGTTATTGGTAATTCCTTGTAGCGAGACGGAAACATCGCTAATAAAAATTCCTTGGGAAAGCAAGGAGATGGCCTGCAGTTGACGGCGTTGTTGATCAGCTAAACGGTAATTAATTTCCGAGACTACTATTCCCGTTGCATTGGGGAAGGTTATGTCAAAGACCGGATCATCGGGCTTTAACAAGTTTCCAATGAGTTGTATTTCTACGTTGGTCGGAATTTTTCTATTAAAATTGGGGTTATCTACGAGCAAGGCAGGGTTCGCTCCTCCTGGGACTTGATAGGTCGCTTCGATATTGAGTTGAGCTTCTAACGGATCGCCTTCCCAAACAATGGTTCCGCCTTGTTGTACGGCAAACCGCTTGTCGATTACGCCTAAATTCTTGAAGTTGTATATCCCATCATAAGCAATGAAGTCTCCCCAAATATTAAATTTCCCATCAATGTTGGTTTCAATAAGAATATTACCTGCACCGCGTCCAGAAAGGGTGCTTCCCGAGCTTTGATCAACCACGATTTCTACTGCAGCATTTCTATTTACATCGAGATTGAATAGCATCTCCAATCCACGAAACGCTTCATCGACTGCACTAATATCGGCAGTTACCTGCTCTTGTTCATCTTCCCCTTTGTGCAAATAATCGATGAAAGAAGTGTCCGACAAGCCTTTATCTTCTTGCCAAGGAATTACCAGCGTTGTTCCTTCTGCTGTACTTCCAGTTACTTCAAGGGTAAGCAGCTTTGTAGGACCATTAAAGCTGGCTAAACCATTGAGATAGCCTTGACCGTAAAAAAGTGCTTCTGGATCTTCAGGTCGATTGTAAACCAAAAGTCGTTCACTTTGCACATTTAATTCGAGTTCCCACCCATTGAAATTGAGGTGACGTAATTCTCCTGAAAGCAGCCCTCGGGTATCATCGGTTTTATCGTATAGCACTGCACTGGGGAAAACAACATTGCGATTGCGGAATTGCACGGCAGTATTGTCTTCCAATCCATAGCGAACATTGACACTAGGAATATACAGCTCACTTTCGTCCATGACCGCATTGCCACGTAGCTTTAAATCATCAAAGGCTCCCCAAAGATTGAGAGCGCCAGAGAGTTTTCCTTCCACACCGGTTAGCTTGTCTTTGCCAAGTGCCGAAAGAAAGGCAATATTGAAACGATCGAAATCGAGATCTAACGATAAATTGGGCGTATCTCCGGCCGTAAATAAGGTACCTGACCCTTTTAAAGGGGTTTCATTATTGTACTTTAAAGCAAGTGATATGGGGTAGGTTTTTAATTGTGAACTCCCCCCCATAGAGAAGGTGAAATCCCCCATTGCTTTGTTGTTTATAACGAATTCATCGACGTTTAAATTGGCAGCGCGCAATTGTTGATTTGTATTTTCAGTCAATTCAACTAAAGCATCTAAACGTCCTGAAAAATTAAACTTATCTCCTTTTGGAAGGGCTTCTGCCAAATCGAGGGATTTTGTTTCTAACGCAAACCCATAGTTCTCGTTTGTTTGATAATAACCTTCCAGTCGAATATACTCTTCAGCTGATTTTAGCTTAAGGTTTTCGAGTTGAACACGACGGTTTTTATTGTTGTAAACAATGTTGGGTTTCGCCCCATCTAAACGCCACAAGTTCTTTCCGAGTTGGAACGACAGCTCTTTTATTTCAAAAAATGTTTTTTCTTGTAGCTGTTGAAAAGAAAAGTCGACTGAAAAGTCACGTTTGTTCAATTTCCCTAACTGCCCTGAAAGCTTGCCCCCCAGTTGTTCATTATCGTTTCTTGTAACCAAAAACACATCTTCCAACGCAAAATTATCTCCTGCTATCGTTTTAGCATGAAAGCGCGTGATTTCATCCGCATTTTTTAAAGATGAACTCAGGGAGATAGCATCGAAACGATAACCTTTATAGGCCAAATAGGGTAAATCAAATGTTGCATTAGAAACCCCAGATTTTGAACTGAGCTCTCCTTTGAAGCGAATACTTTCTGGTGAACTTACCACAGGATAAAGTGCTTGGACCAAATCTTTATCGAGGGTGAAATCAAAAATTAAATTCTGCTCCTCCTCCATGGGTTTTAATTGGGGTAAAAGCAAGGCTTCCCGAAGGGCATTTTCAACCAACAAACCAAGGGTGGAATAGGCAAAGTTCCCCCGGAAAACAAATGGATGTTGCCCTTGTTCGCTTTGCACCACAGACTTCACCCCTTGTTGGTCTTTAAAGCGCAGGTCTACATTTGAGAAACGATGCTTAGCTAAACGGTTAATGACTTCAATTTCACTTAACTTTACCGATGATAAGAGGTGTTTATTTCCCGATAATTGAATTTCAGCATAGAGTTTTACATTATCGTTTGGTGGGGAAATACCCAAAATTGAGAGATCAAACCCCTCTATATTCCCATCAAATGAAAAGGGGGCTTCTTCCGGAATTAAATCTTGTTTAAAAGAAAGTGATAAAGGAGCGTTATTATCTGAAATTTTGAGTTGTAGCGCACGTTGTTCTGGGGTTATCTTTCCGTTCCATTGTATCGCCTTTAAGGTTCGATTGTTCCAAAAGAGGGACGTCAATTTCCCGGTAGCAGCAATAGACAGACCTTGGGGAGCTAGGGTACCCGTTAATTGAGCTTCTCCGTTGATTGAGATTTCATTGTTGGGGTCTACTAATTTTCCTTTTCCAAAATCTTTAAAACTAACGGCTTG
>WTJP01000145.1:4727-9046 GCA_011526275.1 Candidatus Arcticimaribacter sp.
GCTATGGTCGCGCTACTTTGCAGGCTAGCCTTTGAAAAATCTGGAGTAATTACCGTTAAATCTCCATCCACAAAAGAATCCTCACTCTTGGCATAAAAGTCCTCTAACCGCAATTGATTCGGGGTAAATAAAAGCTTTCCGCTTGCAGCACTTAGGTTTGGCCCCTCTTTTTGCTTTAAACTAAAATCAACTAGATTGGTTTGAAGGGAATCGTTCTGGAAAGCTAAATCGGTTGCAGTAAGTTGAATATCATCTACGTAATTGTTTGTCGCTTTGGTTTCATTTTGCAAGACAACTATTCCTTTATTCAATGTTAGCGCTTCAATACGGGCATTAACGGCTTTCTTTTCGGCATTCTTTCGTTTGAACTTTTCAATAAATTGATCCAAGTTGGAGTGTGAATCCCCTGCATAGGTGTTGACAAAAAGTTTAGGCTGGTCAATTTCTACCGCTGTCAATTGATAATTCCCTTTTAAGACTGCTTCTAGCTCATCTAAATCCATAGCAATGCTCTCCACATAAAGCAGCGTATCTAAGTGGTGGTCCAAGACAACTATGTCGCGAAAATCGATATCCCCTTGAAGGTTTATTTTGGCTTTCCCAATACTGATATCCGTCGCATAGGTAGAATTGATCCGCTTCGTGAACTGATTCGCCACCCGAGTTTGTACTTTTTCAGAAGAAAAAAACAAAACAATACCCGAAATAAAAAGGGCAATTACTCCAGTGAGAACAAGGGCTATTTTGCGGTATTTTTTGATGAGAAAGCTGTATTTTTACGTTTGCATAAAGGTATTAAATGACAGCACAAAAACCATGCTATATTTTAGCCATCGAATCTTCATGCGATGACACCGCTGCAGCGGTGTTAAAAAACGATGAAGTTTTATCCAATCGCATTGCAAATCAAGCTATTCACGCCGACTATGGAGGAGTAGTTCCCGAGTTGGCCTCTCGTGCCCATCAACAAAACATTGTTCCTGTGGTGGATCGAGCGCTCAAAGAAGCCGGAATAACCAAGGAAGAACTCAGCGCAATTGCCTACACCCGTGGGCCTGGATTGCTGGGATCGCTCTTGGTAGGAACCTCCTTTGCCAAGTCGTTGAGCATGGCACTACAAATTCCATTGATTGAAGTAAATCACCTCCAAGGTCACCTGCTCAGCCATTTTATTCGCGATGAACATCCGCTCCCTAAGTTTCCGTTTCTAGGCATTACAGTTTCTGGGGGGCACACCCAGATCGTTCGCGTAAATCATTATTTTGATTTAGAAGAGTTGGGTACTACATTAGACGATGCCATTGGGGAAGCTTTTGACAAATGCGGGAAAGTCATGGGCTTGGGTTACCCTGCAGGACCGCACATTGACCGCTTAGCCAAAACAGGCGATCACACCGCTTTTACATTTCCCATTCCCAAAGTAGACGGCCTTAATGTGAGTTATAGCGGATTTAAAACTGCGGTAATTAACTTCTTGCACAAGAACCAACAAAAAAACCCCAATTTCCTTGAAGAAAACAAAGCCGATTTGTGTGCTTCCATTCAACACACACTCATCGAGATCATTTATGCTAAAATTGAAAAGGCAGTACAAACCACAGGAATCAAAGAGATTGCAATAGGGGGTGGAGTCGCAGCCAATTCTGGTTTACGCAACAAACTAACCCAAGCGGGGGAAAAGCACAACTGGACGGTACATCTTCCGCCCTTTGCTTACACTACCGACAATGCCGCTATGATTGGGATCGTAGGTTACTTTAAGTACAAGGAAAATGCCTTTGGCTCACTCGAGCAGGCAGCAACAGCGCGTTTACCCATCTAAATATGGACTTATTTTATCTCCCTGAACTCGATGCCACTGTCACACAAGTGCTTTTCCCAAAGGAAGAAAGCAAGCACATCAGTCGGGTGCTGCGCAAACAGCATGGTGACAAGCTTCGCGCGACCAATGGAAAAGGCTTTGAAGCCGTCATAGAGCTTATTCAGGTGAATAATCACAAGGTCGAGGGGGAAATAAAAAACCGTATTGAACACACCCCACTCCCCTACCAATTGCACCTGGCCATTGCACCCACCAAGAATATCAATCGACTGGAATGGTTCCTTGAAAAAGCCACCGAAATTGGCATTCACAGCATTACACCGCTTTTGTGCGAACATTCTGAACGCAAGATCATCAAACCCGAACGACTCGAAAAAATCATCATAGCTGCATTAAAACAATCCCAAAACGTTTATTTGCCAAAGCTCAAGCCCCTTCAGTCATTCGAAGACTTTATACCACAGTTCCCAAAAGGATATATTGCCCATTGTCATGAGGGAGAAAAAACGGCTTTTTTCAACGCCATTGAAGCCAAAGGAGACATCACCTTACTCATTGGCCCAGAGGGTGATTTTTCGATACGAGAAGTCGAAATGGCGCTTCAACACGATTATACTGCAGTCTCTTTAGGCAAACAACGTTTGAGAACCGAAACCGCCGCTTTGGTAGGTTGCCATACCGTGGCTTTAAAAGCGCAGTGATATTTACTATCTTTAGTTCATGAAACCATCTCAACTCGCACAAGGAATTGTTCAAGCTATTCTATATTTGGTATTGATTGCCCTCGCCCTCTACACCCTTTTTCTCTTAAAGTCACTCGTGGTTTACTTGGCCATCGCAGCGGTCGTTTCCCTGGTGGGACGCCCCATTACCTCTTTCTTAAAAAACAAACTCAAATTCAAAGCGGGACTTGCCGTTGTAAGTACCATGACGCTCATGCTTGTTTTGATCTTCGGCATCCTCTCTCTATTCATCCCATTGATTCTACAGCAAGGAGAGAATTTGTCCTTATTAGACGTCAATGCACTTGAGACAAAAATCACTCGGCTATTCGAAGAAATATCCAGCTACTTTAATTGGAACAACGCCAATTGGAAAGCCTGGTTATTGGAAAAAGACTGGATGAACACCTTAAACTTAACGGCAGTACCTGAATTTCTCAATGCGCTTTTGGGTTGGGTAAGCGGTTTTACCATTGCTCTTTTTTCCATCCTCTTTATTTCCTTTTTCTTCTTAAAAGACGCCCAGTTGTTAGAACGTGCCGTTTTGGTTTTTTTCCCTCCTAAAAACCATCAACGCATCACCAAATCATTTGAAAAAATCAAAGACTTACTCTCGCGCTATTTCTTGGGCTTACTTCTGCAAATCAGCATTTTATTTGTACTGTATAGCATCGTATTGGTCATCTTCGGGATCAAAAATGCTGTCATCATCGCCTTCTTATGTGCGTTGCTGAATCTCATTCCTTATGTAGGGCCGCTCATTGGCGGTATGTTGATGTTTATATTGAGTATGACAGCCAATTTAGAAGCCGATTTTAGTACGGTAATTCTTCCCAAGAGCATTTATGTTATGATTGGTTTTGTCCTTGGACAATTGGTGGATAACTTCTTCAGTCAGCCTTTTATTTTTTCGACCTCGGTCAAGTCGCACCCGCTGGAGATATTCATTGTTATTTTAGCGGCTGGTTTGTTGTTTGGAACCGTCGGTTTAATTGTTGCCATACCCACCTACACCGCCCTAAAAGTCATCTTTAAAGAATTTTATGCCCACAACAGAATCGTACAATCGCTAACCAAAGATTTATGAAAAAGTTACACATCTATCTCTTTCTTGCCCTCGTTTTTGCATTCATGTCCGCTGAGGCACAACGCCTTTCGCGCACAGAAAAGAAAATCGTGGAAAAGGTCAAGGCAATGGATGAAGCCGCTATCGACTTCTTGGAAAAAGTGGTGAACATCAACAGTGGAACAATGAACTTAGATGGGGTGCGAAAAGTAGGAGCTGAATTTGATACCGCTTTTCAAGCCATTGGCTTCAACACCGAATGGATCAAGATGCCGGAAGAGATGAACAGAGCCGGACATTTGTTTGCCCGAATTCAAGGAGAGAAAGGAAAAAAATTACTCCTCATTGGGCATTTAGACACTGTTTTTGAAGCCGACAGTCCGTTTCAAACTTTTGAACGCGACGGGGATATGGCCTACGCCCCTGGCGGTAACGATATGAAAGGCGGTAATGTGGTCATTTTATATGCATTAAAGGCATTACACGAATTGAATCTTTTAAACGACGCTAGCATCACCGTGGCATATACTGGCGATGAGGAACGCACGGGGAAACCTTTGTCCATCTCGCGAAAAGACCTTATTGCTGCGGCTAAATCGAGTGATATTGCCCTAGGTTTCGAAACTGCGACGGGTTTTAATAATGCGACCATTGCACGCCGTGGGGCGTCGGGTTGGAAAGTCGAAACAGCGGGGAAACGAGCGCATTC
>WTJP01000133.1 GCA_011526275.1 Candidatus Arcticimaribacter sp.
TCTTAGCATCAAATCGCCGATTAACGGCTTGATGCTTTAACATGGGATTACCCTTGTATTTTTGGACAAAAAAGAGATTGGTCTCCCAAAAATCGGTTAGTCGCTCCAAGTGTGCGGGCCAATCGGATATACTTTCGTTGAAGAAAGGGCCAATGTCTTCATCTGCTCTCACTTTTGCATAAAAAGTATGCACCAACCTACTTACATCGGCCCGATTGAGAATTTTCTTCCTTTTCATAAGTTCTTAGTTATTTTGATGACTAAACTTCCCAAGAGTGCGCATTTCCCCAGTTCAACGACAATGTAAGCGGCATGATGCCAACTTGGGGTTAATTCCACTCCAGCTAAAAGCTTTACAGCGCGTTGATCGAGTATTGGAAGCAAATAAAATTATTGTACTACAAGTAAAACACCTAAAATCAATACCGCTTCTAGAATAAAAGACGACTGTAAACGAAAGCCTTGAAATAAGGCAATGCTTAGCAGTAGAAATTCTAATCGCAACAGTTGTTTGAATACATCTCTACCAATGCGCACCGCTTGATGCATTGTCAATTGTTTGGTCTAAAAACGAATGGGGGTTTCGAAAAAATCTATTGCCAATAAAAACGACAACCAAAACGTGAAGAGCAATAACACATACTTCATGGTTCAAGAAAAAATAAAATGATTGTCGTATTGACAGCTAAACTTACAAGCAGCAAATTGAACACAAGATGTTTGTTCAACTGTGCGAGTACAGCAGCATTGTAGAGCATACAGGCAAATACTGGAACGGAGAGGAGTAGCATGCCAAAAACACTAGCTTTGATAGATTTTAAAACATAAAAAGATGCGATAGAACCCAAACAACTTTGTAAAATGATGCTCATGGGATTCAACATCAAGTAATAGCGGATAAAAGACTGCGGCAGCTGTGGTACATTTTTTGTAATATTTGCTCAAAAGTAAATGCCCACAAGGCGATAATTTATGACCCAAATCACATCCCTATGTTTTCCAATGAATTTTTGAACGAAAAAAATATCCAATGGCGAGACTTTTAAAAAAATGAACTGATTTTTAGACAAAATCAACCTGCACGCTATTTCTATCAAATCGACCACGGCAGTGTCAAATTATTTAGCGTTAATGAAGAGGGGAAAGAATTCATTCAACGTTTTTTCCAGGCTGGGGAAAGTTTTGGTGAACCTCCTTTATTGGGTGATTTCAATTATCCAGTACATGCAATTGCAACTGTATAAACCCGTGTTTATTATGTACCAAAAGAACGCTTCTTTCAATGGCTAATGGAACATCCTAAAGATCACTTAAACCTGACCCAAAAACTTGCAAAACGGCTCTTGTACAAGTCTTCCATGCTTAAAGAGATTTCATTTGAAAATCCCAAGCACCGCATCATGGCACTCTTAAATTTTCTAAAACTGGAACAACAAAAAAAGGGAGTATTCAAGGTGAATTATACCCGAAATGAAATAGCCAATATGACTGGCCTACGGATAGAGACAGTGATTCGAACCATCAAATTACTGGAAAAAGAAAAGCTGCTGGAACTGCGGAATAAAAAAATACATCTTTAAAGTAATACCGTTCAATAATAGCGCATTTTATGCTTAATTTTAAGTCATGATTAAGGTGGTACTTTTGGGCGCTGGAAATGTAGGGACACACCTCTTTCGGGCATTGATGGCTGCGGAAAATATTTCCCTGCTACAGTGGTACAATCGTTCCAGTACCGCACTCCAAGAAGGAGAAGAGAAAGTCGAAACGACTACAGCCATTGACGAGTTGGTGGAAGCAGACCTCTATCTTTTATCGGTTTCCGATGCGCATCTTGCAACGCTAAGTGAAGCCTTGGGAGAACGCCAAGGTTTGGTGGCACATACAGCGGGAAGTATCCCCATGGAGCTACTGGCACAACACAAAAATCACGGAGTTTTTTATCCCCTTCAAACCTTCTCCAAACAAAAAGCAGTCGATTTTCAGCAGATCCCCCTTTGCCTCGAAGCCAATACGGAAAACAATTTAGCGCTATTGGAACAAGTCGCTAGTGCATTGGGAGGTCCCATCCACTTTATCGACTCCAGCCAACGCAAAGCCCTGCACATCGCAGCGGTTTTCGTGAATAATTTTGTCAATCACCTCTATACCGTGGGCGCGCAACTTTGCGAAGAGCACCAGGTCCCTTTTTCGGTTTTACAGCCCCTCATTGCAGAAACGGCCGATAAAATCAAGACCTTACCCCCCCAGCAAGCACAAACCGGACCAGCAGTGCGAGGAGATCAACTCGTGCTAAACAAGCACCTTAATCAATTGACGAAATCGACTCAAAAAGAACTTTATAGCTTAATTTCAGCAGCAATTCAACAACATGGATAAACCCAATTACAAAGCATTATTACCGCAAATCACCACCTTTATTTTTGATGTGGACGGGGTACTGACCAACGGAAAAGTACTCATTACCAGTGAAGGAGAAATGTACCGCGAAATGGATACCAAAGACGGCTATGCCTTAAAGTGTGCCCTCGACCAAGGGTTCAAAGTCTGTATCATTTCAGGGGGTACCAATGAAGGAGTGCGCAACCGTCTTAGAGCACTTGGCATTTACGACATCTATTTAGGTGCCCACCACAAAGGAGACCCTTTTCAAGATGTATTGGATAGTTATGAGTTGTCTCCTGATGAAATCCTTTATATGGGCGACGATATGCCCGATATCGAAGTGATGGAACAAGTGGCCGTAGCCGCCTGCCCGCAAGACGCGGTAGCCGACGTTAAGACGGTTTCCAACTACATTTCCCACAAAAAAGGAGGCGAAGGTTGCGTGCGTGATATCGTGGAGCAAACCCTACGCGTGCAAGGAAAATGGCGTAAAAATATCGGCGCAAAAAACGACTAGTATGCAGCGCTTTCCCGGAACAAAAATCATCTTGGCGTCCAATTCGCCACGACGACAACAGTTTTTAAAAGACATCGGTTTAGCTTTTGACATTAAGACGCATGAAGTGGAAGAAGTATTCCCTCCCCACCTCAAAGCTGCCGAAATCCCCGATTATTTGGTGCGCTTAAAGGCAGCACCATTTCCCGATTTAAAACCCGATGAATTAATCATCACTGCCGATACCATCGTGTGGAGTGAGCAACAATGTTTGGGGAAACCCAAAGACAAAGCAGAAGCCAAAGCCATGCTAGGTCAACTCTCGGGAAAAATGCACGAGGTCATCACTTCGGTAGGTTTTACCCAAGCACACCAACAAAAGGTCATTCATGAAAGTAGTCAGGTGTACTTCAAAAGTTTAAGCGAAGAAGAAATCGACCATTACATTGAACATTACCAGCCTTTTGACAAAGCAGGCGCCTATGGAATTCAAGAATGGATTGGCACCATTGGTATAGAAAAAATTGAAGGCAGCTACACCAATATAGTGGGCTTGCCTGTTGCCCAAGTATTGGCTACCTTGGAAGAAATTTGCCACTCATGAAAAAGTTGCTTAGCCTTTGTTTACTGCTCAGCTTAAGCAGTAATGCACAACTTTCGCAAGCGTTTAAACAGCATTGGTTCGACGGTCATGCAGAGATTAGTTCCTATGCCCTAACCCAATCACGCTATGGAGAACAACGCCAAGGTAAAGCCGTCCTTATTTTTGTTACCGAAGATTTCTTGGCCGAAGAACAAGTCAAAGCCAATCGAAAGTCGAAATCTACTGTTCCAGTTTTAAAGTCTAATCGCACCAAAAATTTCCTCACGGGCATCTACCCCTACTCCATCATGAGCAGTAGCTTTTCTTCCTTGCGTAAGGGACACCCGCTCATCAAATCGGTTGCTTCCATTCAAGAATGGTGTGGTCAAAGTTATTTGCAGTTGAATGCAAAAGAAGAACAAATGCACCTCCTCTCCCACTCTTATTTCGAAGGAGAAGCCGATGAAAAACTAACATTTCCCACAACAATAAGCGAAGATGAATTGTGGAATCGCCTTCGTTTTTCTCCTGAAAGCTTACCCGTTGGTGAATTTCAAGTACTGCCGGCTTTGGAAGTCATTCGTATGAATCATTTACCGGCTAAGGCCGTTCAAGCCAACGCTAAACTAGAAGAAGGGAAATACAGCCTTCACATGCCTGCACTTGAACGCGAATTGATTATTTATTTTTCCCCCAACTTTCCCTATCACATTGAAGGCTGGGAAGAACAGTATACCAACAAAGGAGAAGCTTTTCGTTCTGTAGCAAAACGCATTCACACCGACCGACGTCAATATTGGCGAGAAAACGACAAGGCATCTACCGCCCTTAGAACCCCCTTTAAACTCGATTAAATTATGTGGAAAAAAATCCTCTGCATTAGCCTAGCATTAAGCTGTCTATTCTCTTTACAAGCACAAGATGCAGGCAGCATTTATCGTCAACTGGAAAAATTAAATTTCCTCGGCTCCATGCTCTATGTTGCGGCACACCCCGACGATGAAAACACCGCTTTAATTTCTCATTTTTCCAACCATGTCCATGCGCATTCGGCCTATTTATCGCTTACCCGTGGTGATGGGGGACAAAACCTCATCGGTACCGAATTGCGAGAACTTCTGGGCGTTATTCGTACCAACGAACTCATTCAAGCACGAAAAATTGATGGCGGACAACAGTTCTTTAGTTCAGCAATCGACTTTGGGTATTCCAAACACCCCAAGGAAACGCTCAACATTTGGGACAAAGAACAAATCTTGGGGGAAGTAGTTTACCGTATTCGCGCCTTTCAACCCGATATCATCATCCACCGTTTTGACCATCGTACCCCGGGGAGAACGCATGGACATCATACCACATCGGCCTTGTTAAGCCATCAAGCATTTGATTTGACCAACGATAAAAAAAGCTATCCCGAACAGTTAGAAAAAGTAGCCCCCTGGCAAGTAAAGCGTCAGTTTTTCAACACCTCGTGGTGGTTTTACGGAAGCCGGGAACGTTTTGAACAAGCCGATAAAACCAATCTACTGGCTTTAGAGATCGGGAATTACGACCCCATACGCGGACGTTCTAATAGCGAGATTGCTGCTGCAAGCCGAAGTTCCCACAAGTCGCAAGGTTTTGGAAGTTCCCCCAGCTTGGGTAGCCGCACCGAATACATCGAATTGGTCAACGGAAAACGCCCCGCTTCCAACGACCCTTTTGAAGGGATCAACACCACTTGGTCGCGCCTTAAAGGAGGAGAAAAAATTGGTGATATGGTGGAGAAAGCCATTGCAGACTTTGACTTCCAACACCCCAAAAAGCTACTGCCCCAACTACTGGAAATTCACCAAGCCATTGCCGCGCTTTCCCCTTCGGTCTGGAAAGACCGCAAACTAGCCGAAACCAAGGCATTGATTAAAGCCTGTGCTGGTCTAGCCTTACAGCTGAACGCAGAACGCGCTTACGGTGTAGCTGGAGAAACAGTAAGCATTAAACTTGCAGCGGTGCAACAAAGTGATGCTTCCATAGAAGTAAAACAAATCAATGGGAAAGCTTTAGAAGTCGCCCTTTTACCGAACACAGCACTCAATCGCAGTTTAAGTTATTTGCTGAAAGACGACTTGTCTTCTCCTTATTGGTTGTTGAAAAAAGGAAGTTTAGGAACCTTCCGTATCGAAGACAAAGAATTGATTGGTGCTCCCGAAACTCCTCCCCTACAATTGGAAGTAGAGGTAAACATCGACGGTACGCCTATCCGCTTTATGGAAACGGTGAACTACCGCATCAACGACCCTGTTCGTGGGGAAGTCGTTACACCATTTTACACTCTCCCTGCTTTGGGAATCAATTTTGATAAAGCCGTCCACCTTTATGCCAACGACACAGCACAACAAGTGCGTTTGGAAGTCACCAATTACGGGGCTTCATTTTCGGGGGAAATTGAACTTTGTTACCCCAACGGTTGGAAGGTCGAGCAAGCCAAACGAAAAGTCAACCTCAACCAACGCGGAAGCGCACAGTTTTTGACCTTTGAAGTACAACCCACTGCCAATGCTAAAAGCGGACTCATGGGCCCCTTGGTGCACCAAAACGGAGAAACCAAGAATGTCTTTTCGGTGCAACGCATCGATTATGACCACATCCCGAAACAGTATGTCGCTCAACCCAGTGAAGCCAAATTGGTGCGTCTAAATCTTAGCCTTCCCCAAAAGAAAGTGGGATACATTATGGGCGCCGGAGACTTGGTAAAGGAAAACTTAGAAGCCATCGGACTGGCCGTTACTACCATCGATCTAGAACGTGTTACGCAGGAGGAGTTAAATGAGTACGATACTGTCTTGGTAGGCATACGTGCATTTAACGTCTTGGAATCGCTTCAATACAAAAACCAACTATTGTTCAATTTTGCCGAGCAAGGGGGGAATTTGATTGTACAGTACAACACTAGCCGACGTTTACAAACCAAGGAAATTCTTCCTTACCCCATACAACTATCGCGCGACCGTGTTACCGACGAGACGAGTCGTGTGCGTATCTTGGAACCGCAACATCCTGCCATGCAATATCCGCACCAGATCACAGCCCAAGATTTCGATGGATGGGTACAAGAACGCGGCCTGTATTTTGCCAACAATTGGGACCCAAAATACACACCGCTCTTGGGGATGAATGACGCGGGAGAATCCGAGAAATTCGGAAGTCTCTTGGTTGCTAAACACGGCGAAGGAACGGTGATTTATACGGGACTAAGTTTCTTTAGAGAATTGCCCGCCGGGGTTCCCGGTGCCTACCGACTGTTGTTGAACCTAATCGCTTTAGACTAAGATGAAAGAACAGCAGCCTTATCTCTACCTCGCCTTGGCCAATGTGGGCTATTGGGTGCTCTTTTATGTCTTCATGAAAAGTTTTGGTATATGACGCATATAGACTGGCTGATTTTAGTAGGCACCTTGGGCGGAATCGTGGGCTATGGCGCATGGAAAAACCGCAAGAACGATTCCATTAGCGATTACCTCAAAGGGGGAAATAGTGCCCGCTGGTGGACCGTTGGTCTTTCGGTCATGGCTACCCAAGCCAGCGCAATCACCTTTCTATCCACGCCAGGGCAAGCCTTTCACGACGGAATGGGCTTTGTTCAATTCTACTTTGGACTTCCCTTTGCCGTCATCATCATTTGCCTCTTCTTTATCCCCCTCTACCACAAGTTGAAGGTCTTTACCGCCTATGAATTCTTGGAACAACGCTTTGACCAACGCACCCGCACCCTAACGGCTGTGCTCTTTTTGGTGCAACGCGGTTTAGCAGCCGGAATCACCATCTATGCGCCTGCCATTATTTTAAGCGTGGTCTTGGGCTGGCCCTTAAAGCCTTTGATTTTCCTCATTGGCTTAGTCGTTATTTTCTACACCGTTATTGGGGGAACAGCTGCGGTCAATGTGACCCAAAAACAACAGATGTTCATCATCTTCTCGGGAATGATCATCGCCTTTGGCTATATCCTGAATAGCTTTCCAGAAGAAATTGGATTTGTACAAGCCTTGGACATCGCCGGACAAACGGGGAAATTACAAGTCCTCGATTTTAGCTTTGACCCGAACAGCCGCTATACCTTTTGGAGCGGTATTACCGGGGGACTCTTCCTCGCCCTTTCCTACTTCGGCACCGATCAAAGTCAGGTGCAGCGTTACCTCTCGGGGAAATCGGTGCAAGAAAGTCAAATGGGACTGCTCATGAATGGTTTTTTAAAAGTGCCTATGCAGTTTTTTATCTTATTGGTGGGGGTAATGGTCTTTGTCTTCTATCAATTTGAAACCGCTCCCCTGCATTTTAATCCCAAAGGGGTGGAAACCGTACGTCAATCGGCACAAGCGGAAGCCTATCTCCAATTGGAAGAAGCCCACCAAGCCACCCAAAACCAACGCCACCAATTGTTGCAAGGGGATTTGGACGCAGCCGCTTTAAGCCAAATAGCGCAATTGGACAGCCAAGAACGGGAACAACGTCAAGCAGCAAAAGAGCTGATTCAACAAGCCGACCCAGCACAAGAGACCAACGACAAAGACTATGTCTTTATCTCCTTTATTTTGGGCTACCTTCCGCAAGGCTTGATTGGTTTACTCCTGGCGGTTATCCTCTCCGCCGCGATGAGCTCTACAGCGTCTGAACTGAACGCTCTTGCTGCGACAACTACGGTAGATCTATACCAACGCAACCGACAAGGAGAAACCCCAGCCCACTACGTTAAAGCCTCTAAGGCTTTTACTTTGCTGTGGGGCGTTATTGCCATTTTATTCGCTACCTACGGTAGCTTGTTTGAAAACCTTATCCAACTGGTAAACATCATCGGTTCGGTCTTTTATGGAACCATTTTAGGGGTCTTTTTGGTCGCCTTTTTTCTCAAACGTGTACAAGGGAAAGCCGTCTTTTGGGCTGCGGTCGTTTCTGAACTGCTTATCCTCTTTATCTATACCCAAGACTGGGTGGGCTTTTTATGGCTAAACGTCCTTGGAGCACTGTTTACGGTAGTGTTGAGTTTGGTTTTGCAGGCTATGCATAAAAGAGAATAATGAATCTCAGTATCCGCCCGCCAAAAACAGAAGAAATCCATTTGATTGTGGACTACTTTTATCAATGCAGTTCGGCTGATTTAAAGCGTATGGGAGCCGCCCCGGAGAAATTACCCCCTCCAAAAAAGTGGGTGGAGAACATTCAGCACCAAATGGCCTTAGCCGATAAGGAAAAGAAACTCTTCTATCTCTTGTGGTGTATAGATGAGCAGCTTGTGGGACATTCCAATCTTTCCCATTTGGTTTATGGGAAGACCGCCAAAGTTCACCTCCATCTATGGCCGAGCGAAAAACGACAAAGTGGTTTAGGGAAACTGTTTATGGAGCAGTGTCTAGCGCACTACTTTTCGCGTTTTGCATTGCCAGAGATCATCTGCGAACCCAAAGCCGACAATCCTGCGCCCAACCGATTGATTCCTCAACTGGGGTTTAAGCACATAAAAACCTATACCACTACACCGGGACCAATTAATTTTCAGCAAG
>WTJP01000076.1:0-2513 GCA_011526275.1 Candidatus Arcticimaribacter sp.
TCTTGTAGATCTACACAACCTTTTTGCTGTCCAGGGACAGGAGCATAAGCCAAGTGTTGCTCCCCAATGATGGCATTTTCTTTGAAGGCTTCTACAGCCAAGGAACGCAAGTTAAACAGATAAGACTGGCACACCCCTTCTACTGGTGGCTCGCCCGTTGCTCCTTCTGCTAAACCTTCTAGATAAGCAGCAAATGCTTCCCCACGTGCAGTGAGGTCTTCCTCGGTGGCGCGTAAATATTTATTCAACTGTAGATCGATATCCTCGGCAGTCAAATCGTTGACATTCTCTTTCCCAGCTGCTGCAAGTGCAGTGCTCGAAAAGATCCCTGTAGCCATTTTTGCGAATTGCTGTTCTTCTTCACCACTCACGCCATTGAGATAAACGTCGATGAATTGAATCAAGTTCAAGTCGGCTGCTCCAGGAACATCGGCCGTGGTAGGCAACATTACATCGATAATTTTCCCAACTACGGTAGCTTCGTCTTTTGTTAAAAAAACGGGAGACCATCCTTCGGGTGTGTTTTGACAACTTTGAAGCATGCTTACCACGGTAGGGGTAAGGGTGAGTGCTCCAAAAGACAATCCAATATTTTTAAGTGCGGTTCTTCTTTGCATGATGCTTCGTTTTAAATGTTGTTTTTCTTGAGTTCTTCTACAGCAAAATGGACCGCTCTTGCAGTCAATGCCATATAGGTCAATGATGGGTTTACGTTCCCTGCGGAGGTCATACATGCACCATCAGTAACAAATACATTAGGTACTTCGTGCAGTTGGTTGTTTCCGTTAAGGACAGAAGTCTTAGGATCTCTACCCATACGGGCTGTTCCCATTTCGTGGATTCCTAAACCAAGATGGTAGTCGTTATCGTAGCCACGAACATTTTTAAAGCCTGCTTCTTCAAGCATTTGAATGGCTTGTGCCTGCATGTCTTTACGCATAGCGCGTTCGTTTTCTTTGATGTCGGCATCAAAAGTTACGGTAGGTAAGCCCCACTGATCGAGTTTTTCGTAATCGAGGTACATACGGTTTTCGTGGTAAGGTAAGACCTCTCCGAAACCGTTGAGTCCCATCGTCCATCCACCTGGTCGCAACATAGCTTCTTTAAACTCGGGTCCGTAGGCCATTTCTTTGACATTCTCTGTCCAAGACCCGCGGCCTCCACCACCTTGGTAGCCATAACCACGCAAAAAGTCTTTGCGGTCGGTTTCACCACCGATATTTCTAAATCGTGGAATATAAATTCCATTAGGACGTCTTCCTGTAAAATATTTGTCTTCAAAACCGTCAAACTCCCCATAAGCCCCCACTTGGAAATGGTGGTCCATGATATTGTGCCCTAACTCTCCAGAGGCGTTCCCCATTCCATTCGGGAAATACTCCGATTTAGACTGCATCAAAATAGAAGTTGAAGCAACGGCCGAAGCACAGAGGAAAACCACTTTTGCTTTAAACTCGATCGATTCTTTCGTTTCAGCGTCAATAATGCGAACACCTGAAGCTTTCTTCGTCTCAGGGTCGTAAACAACCTCGTGTACAATAGAGTTTGGACGTAAGGTCATGTTCCCCGTGGCTTCTGCCATTGGAAGGGTAGAAGACAAACTACTGAAGTAGCCACCAAACGGACAGCCGCGCATACAGCGGTTGCGGTATTGGCAATTGATACGCCCTGCACCGGGTTTTGTACCTTCTGTTAAGTGAGCTGTTCGACCAATGGTCAATAAACGGTCGGTATATTTTTCTGCAATGGATGCTTTCAAGTGCTCTTCCACACAGTTGAGTTCCATGGGTTTTAAATACTCCCCGTCAGGAAAATGTGCTAGACCAAGTAATTCTCCGGAGATACCAGCGTGTTTCTCTACATAAGAATACCAAGGCGCTATTTCTTCATAGCGAATGGGCCAGTCAACAGCAATCCCATCTTTAATGTTCGCCTCAAAATCAAAATCGCTCAAGCGGTAACTCTGTCTTCCCCACATAATCGAGCGCCCCCCCACGTGGTAACCACGGCACCAATCGAACTGTTTGTCTTCGTTATAGGGGTGGTCGATGTCATCGACAAAGAAATGTCTTCTCGACTCGGTGGTCGTATAGCCCGTTCTACTTTGCTTGGGCTGACGTTCTCTGGCTTCTTGTGTGATATTATCTCCATGAGGGAAATCCCATGGATCTTTATTCATTGTGGGATAATCTTCGATATGTTTCACCATGCGCCCGCGTTCGAGCACCAAGGTTTTTAATCCTTTTTCGGTGAGTTCTTTTGCGGCCCAACCTCCGCTAATTCCTGTTCCAACAACAATAGCGTCGAATTGGGTTTCAAAATTTGAGTTGCTCATAACAGCTAGATTTTTATTGACAAGCTTAAAAATATTGCGAAGTTTTGGCTTGAATCGCAAAAGGTGCTTAATTGTACGATAATTTCAATTTAAAACGTTTTCGCTTCAATAAATATAAAAGAAATAGGGCTTAAAACATCAATTCTTTAACAATTGTTACATTGTTTATCCTAAATCA
>WTJP01000076.1:2613-4053 GCA_011526275.1 Candidatus Arcticimaribacter sp.
CTTTTTGGTGAGCGCGATGAGATCGCTTGGAAAGCCCAAGCAGCAGAAAGCATGCGGAAACTAGGGGAATTTGCTGCGCCTTATAAGGTCAATATCATCGTAGAAAATCACGGCTATCTCTCGTCCAATGCTGCTTTAGTTATGGAAATGCTAGCGGAAGTTAACCTCCCCAACTGCGGCACCCTCCCCGACTTTGGAAATTTCTGTTTAGAACGCGAAGCAGGAAAACGCTGGGATGCTGCCTGTATTCGAGAATATGACCGCTATCAAGGGGTGAAAGAACTTTTACCCAAAGCCTTTGCCGTAAGCGCTAAGTCGCACGACTTCGACCAAGCCGGTAATGAAACCCATACCGATTTCAAGCGCATGCTGCAATTGGTAAAAGACGCGGGCTACACGGGCTTTATCGGCGTAGAATATGAAGGACAACAGCTAGACGAAATCAGTGGAATTCTCGCCACAAAAGAACTATTATTAAAACAAGCAAAACAACTCGTATAACCACAAACAATAGACAACCAAAATGAATTCATCGACTAAAATCCAATTATCCCTAATGATGTTTCTCCAGTTTTTTATCTGGGGAGGCTGGTTTGTAACCCTGGGGACTTTTCTAGGAAACAACTTAGGCGCAACGGGTGCCGAAACAGCCATGGCGTTCTCTACCCAATCTTGGGGGGCCATTATCGCTCCCTTTTTTATTGGTCTAATTGCCGACCGCTATTTCAACGCAGAGCGCATTCTAGGCGTATTGCACCTATTGGGTGCCGTACTCATGTATCAAATGGCTAATGCGACCGACTTTAACGGGTTCTACCCTTATGTATTGGGCTATATGATTGCTTATATGCCTACTCTTGCTCTAGTCAATTCGGTTTCTTTCTTTCAAATGAAAGACCCTGCAAAAGAGTTTTCTGTTATCCGCGTATTTGGAACCATTGGATGGATTGTCGCTGGACTAGTTATTAGCTATGTTTTCCATTGGGATGCTGAAGAAGCGATAAAAGCTGGTGCCTTGGCCAATACCTTTAATATGGTGGCCATTGCTTCGCTAATTCTAGGGCTTTTCAGTTTTACCTTACCCAAAACCCCACCCTCAAACACGAGTGGAGAAGCCCTTTCAATTGGGGACCTTCTCGGTTTTGAGGCATTGAAACTTTTAAAAGACCGAAACTTCTTAATGTTCTTCATCACTTCGGTGTTGATTTGTATCCCCTTAGCGTTTTACTACCAGCAAGCCAATCCTTTCTTGGTAGAATTAGGGATGGAAAACCCCACAGGTAAAATGACCATTGGTCAAGCCAGTGAGGTCCTCTTTATGCTCTTGCTACCTGTCTTTTTTAAACGCTTCGGCTTTAAAAAAACAATTCTAGTGGGCATGTTAGCTTGGGCCATTCGCTATGCTTTGTTTGCTTATGGAAATGCAGGAGAACTCGCCTT
>WTJP01000076.1:4153-7143 GCA_011526275.1 Candidatus Arcticimaribacter sp.
GTGCTCCTGTTATTTATGCTTATCTTTAAAGACGAAAAAATCGAATTAAAAGAAGAATAGAATTGTCACATAAAATACGTTTAGGAATTTTAGGCGGTGGGGGCGATTCCCTCATTGGCGGGGTACACCGCATTGCGGCCAACATGTTTGACCGCTATCAAATTGTGGGAGGCTGCTTCAACCCCAATCCTTCTGAAAATAAAAGTTTCGCCCAACGCATTGGGCTTTCAACCAACCGCGTTTACGACAGCTTTGAAATTCTCATTGAAGAAGAATTAAAGCTTCCCGAAGAGGAACGCATGGAAGTCATCTCGGTTTTAACCCCGAATTTCCTGCATTTCCCCATGGCTAAAAAGCTGTTGGAAAGTGGTTTTAATGTGATTTGTGAAAAACCATTGACCACCACCCATGCTGAAGCATTGGAGCTGGAAGCCATACAAAGCGAAAAACAAGTGGTCTTCGCGGTGACCTACACTTACACAGGTTATCCCATGGTGCGGCAAATGAAGCAAATGATTGCTGAGGGTGCAATTGGAGAGGTACAAAAAGTTGATCTGCAATACTATCAAGGCTGGATCAACCCTTTTATGCACCAACCTGAATTGCGAAAATCTGTTTGGCGTTTAGACCCTGAAAAAGGTGGACTAAGTTGCTGCATTGGGGATATTGGAACCCATGCCTTCGACATGGTAGAATATGTGACAGGCATGCGGGTAAAACAACTTTTAGCCGATTTAAATTACCGTTATCCAGACAATAAAATGGACGTTGACGGTACGATTCTCGTGCGTTTTTCAGACTACTGCAAAGGTGTACTTAGGGCTTCTCAAATTGCCACAGCAGAGGAAAATAATTTTACCGTTCAAATTTACGGACACAAAGGAAGCTTAAAATGGGGGCAAGAAAACCCCAATTATCTCACCTTTTTACAAGAAGGTCAACCCATGCAGGTATTGAAACCGGGGTACGATTTCAACGCTGCTTTTGCGAAAGAGGCGACCAAACTTCCTCCAGGACACCCCGAGGGAATGTATGACGCCATGGGGAACATCTACAACGGTGTAGCGAAAGCTATTCGCGGAGAAGAAGTCATGCATGGAGCCTACCCCGACATGGAAGAAGGGGTGCGCGGTATGCTCTTCATTGAGAAAGTGCTCGAATCGCACAAAAATGGTAATGTTTGGGTGAACTTATAAAAAGAAAAAGGAATGAAAACCATTAAAGGACCTGCGCTATTTTTAGCTCAGTTTATCGATAAAGAAGCCCCGTTCAACAGCTTAGATGGCTTGTGCCAATGGGCGGCCGACTTGGGCTACAAAGGAATTCAAATTCCAACGCTAGATGCTTGGCTAATCGACCTAGACAAAGCAGCCGAAAGTCAGACCTATTGCGACGAACTCAAAGGAAAAATCAATTCCTATGGGCTCGAGATTACCGAACTCTCTACCCACTTGCAAGGGCAGTTGGTTGCTGTACATCCGGCCTACGACCAGATGTTCGACAACTTTGCACCAGCCGTAGTAAAAAACAACCCAAAGGCACGTACAGCTTGGGCGGTAGATCAAGTGAAAAAAGCAGCTATCGCGAGTCGCCGTTTAGGCATAAGCGCACATGCTACTTTTTCTGGTTCACTTTTATGGCCCTACTGGCATCCTTGGCCACAACAACCCGATGGCCTCATCGACCTTGGTTTTAAAGAATTGGCCGAGCGTTGGTTACCCATCCTCAACGTTTTTGACGAAAACGGTGTAGATGCGTGCTATGAAATCCACCCAGGGGAAGACCTTCACGACGGGGAAACTTTTGAACGCTTTTTAGCAGCAACAGGAAACCACAAACGGGTGAATATCCTCTATGACCCTAGCCATTTTGTATTGCAGCAATTGGACTACCTCACCTATATTGACCATTACCACGAATTCATCAAGGCTTTTCACGTAAAAGACTCTGAATTTAAACCCAACGGGAAAAAAGGTGCTTTTGGAGGCTATGGCGACTGGCGCGACCGCGCAGGTCGTTACCGCTCTCCTGGTGATGGACAAATCGATTTTAAAACCATCTTTACAAAACTCACCGAGTACGGCTGCGATGTTTGGGCCGTTATGGAATGGGAATGTTGCATCAAAAGCCCCGAACAAGGAGCACGTGAAGGAGCACCCTTTATTCAAAGACATATTATCGAAGCAACTCAAAAAGCATTCGACGACTTTGCCGGTGGAGACATCGACGAAGCGCATCTAAAAAACATATTAAACATTTAATCTTAAGCAATGAAAAAATTAACGCTACTTAGCCTCATGGCGGTTTTATCCCTAATCCCAACTCAGGCACAAGAAAAAAGTGAATGGATTTCACTATTCGATGGAGAAACTCTGAACGGTTGGCACCAGTACAACGGCGATGCTGTTGGTCCAGAATGGACGGTGAGCGATGGTGTACTCACTTTCGATCCTAAAGAAGATCGAAAATGGGGAGACGGCGGTAAAAATATCGTTACCGATCGAGAATTTACCAGCTTTGTCTTATCCTTGGAATGGAAAGTATCGGAAGCGGGAAACAGTGGAATCTTCTGGGGTGTAAAAGAAAGTGAGGAATTTGGTGAGCCCTATGTGACTGGGCCTGAAATCCAAATCTTAGACAACGAGCGCCATCCCGATGCGCAGGCCAATCCAAAATTTCACCAAGCAGGTGCTTTATATGATCTCGTGCAGCCCACTGCTGATGTATGTAAGCCTGCCGGTGAGTGGAACCACGTCCTTTTAAGTGTTAATCACAACACCAATGAGGGTAGTGTTCAACTCAACGGAACCGAAATCGTTACTTTCCCACTAAGCGGTGAAGGATGGGAAGCATTGGTCAACAACAGTAAGTTTAAAGATTGGAAAGGCTTTGGCGCTTTCAAAACGGGAAGAATTGGACTGCAAGACCACGATGATCGCGTTTCCTTCCGCAACATAAAAATTAAAGAACTCTAGAAGTTTAATGATCGT
>WTJP01000076.1:7243-8996 GCA_011526275.1 Candidatus Arcticimaribacter sp.
TGCCATTCATCAAGGTGATACCACAGAACTTTTAAAAATGGCTGTTCGCTTACCCGATGCGTTAAAATCGGAAAAAGAGGCCATTGGAGAAGAAGAAACGAAGGCTGTTTTATCGCTTTTCAAAGCTACTGTTGAAAAAGTTAATCAACACCGCAGTAAAGAAGGTGAAGCATTGGAAAAAGACTTTGTTCATCGCTTAACGCAATTGACCGAGTTGTTGGAAGAAGTAAAAACACTCGATCCAGAGCGCAAGGCCAAAGTAAAAGAAAAACTCAATGCTGCTTTAGAACAATTAGAAGCCGATATTGACCGCAATCGCTTTGAGCAGGAGTTGATTTACTACTTAGAGAAGTATGACATTACCGAAGAAAAAGTACGCTTAGCCAACCACATCGATTACTTTAAAGAAATCATGGGACAGCAGCAACCCAATGGAAAGAAACTGGGTTTTATCGCTCAAGAAATGGGGAGAGAAATCAACACCATTGGTTCAAAGGCAAACCACGCTGGCTTGCAAAAAATCGTAGTTCAAATGAAAGACGAGCTGGAAAAAGTTAAGGAACAATTACTCAACGTGCTGTAAAGTGGAAAACGGAAAACTCTTTGTTTTTTCAGCCCCATCGGGCAGTGGAAAAACCACGCTAGTCCACCACTTGCTTCAGCAAAAATTACCCTTGGGCTTTTCGATTTCGGCAACTTCACGCCCTCCTAGGGGACAGGAAGTTCACGGTAAAGATTATTACTTTTTAACCGAAGAAGAATTCCGCAAGAAGATTGACGAAGATGCATTTGTGGAATATGAAGAAGTCTATCAAGGTGCCTTTTACGGAACTTTACGTTCAGAAATTGACCGTTTATGGGATGAAGGAAAACACGTACTTTTCGATATTGATGTCGTGGGCGGACTCAATGTGAAAGCGCAATACCCCCAAAACACCCTCTCCATTTTTGTACAACCTCCTTCCCTAGACGAACTGGAGCGTCGCCTACGCAAGCGCGGAACGGAAACCGAGGACAAAATTCAGCAACGCTTAGATAAATCGGCAAAAGAACTCGTTTATGCTCAAGATTTTGATGTGATACTGGTTAACGACGAGCTAAATAAAGCCAAACAAGAAGTCGTTCGTGTGGTCAAACAACACCTTCAGTCCTAACGAAATTCCTACCTTTGCCCCATGAAAAAGATTGGCCTGTTTTTTGGCAGTTTTAACCCCGTTCATATTGGGCATATCATCTTGGCAAATTACTTCACTGAAAACACTGATCTAGAAGAGGTATGGCTCGTGGTTAGTCCTCAAAACCCCTTCAAACAAAAGCAAAGTTTACTGGCCAACCACCACCGTTTGCAATTGGTCAATCGCGCTGTAGAAGAATATCCTAAACTAAAGGTGAGCGATATTGAATTTGGCTTACCTACGCCCAGTTACACCAGCACAACCCTAGCCCATTTAGAAGAAAAATACCCTGAAAAAGACTTCGCCCTGTTGATTGGAGAAGACAATCTTTGCACCTTCCATAAATGGAAGAATTACCAATTGATTTTGGAGCGTCACCAATTGTATGTCTATCCACGGGTAAGCGTAAATGAAATTCCCGCTGAATTTAAAGGGCATCCCAAAATCAAATTGGTCAATGCTCCCCGAATAGAATTGTCTTCTTCCGACATTCGTTCAGCCATAAAAGCGGGTAAAAATGTACGTCCCTCCATGCCTCCTGAAAGTTGGCAGTATCTCGATGAGATGAATTTTTATAA
>WTJP01000094.1 GCA_011526275.1 Candidatus Arcticimaribacter sp.
GTATGGTAGTGACTATCACAGCCGACGATGGCGCTGGTTGCGCTTCTACAAAAGATGTATTCAATATTATTGTAAACGGAGTTAATGATGCTCCTACTACGGTTTCGGACACCTTGAATGTAAATGAAGGAGAATCTGTTTCAATAACTACGGCATTAAACAATTCTTTACTTGATAATGACACCGATATTGATGGTCCTAATCCATTGAGTATGCAATTAGTTAGTACACCATCTAGGGGAACATTAGCTTGGTCAGGTACAGGCACGTTTACTTACACACATGATGGATCAGAAACAACATCAGATAGTTTTTCTTACCGCGCTTTTGACGGATTAATCCAAGGGAATACTACAACCGTAACCATCAATATCAATCCCATAAATGATTGTCCCCAAAACACCAATACCTACGTCAATACGATTAATGAAGACTCTCCAGGCTTTAGATGGAATATTGGGAGTATAGATACAACTGATGCTGATAACCCATATCCCTTGGTTTCCTATACAGTAACCTATACCAATGCTAGTTTGGCTACAGTCACATTTGATACCTCCGTAGGAGATCCAGAATTCAACCCAAAATTAAACCAATACGGAACGATGACCGGAACGGTAACTATTAGTGATGGTGATCCAAGCTGTACACTTCAAGTACCTTTTCAAGTAATTGTTGTTCCTGTAAATGACTGCCCAGTCTTGGATAATATGATTGCTGATATATCAGTGAATGAGGATGCACCAGACCAATGGATCGATATACAAAACACCTTTTCAGATATAGAAAGTACTACACTCAACTATACTGTGTCCTCGAATAATCCAAGTATTGTTAGTCCAAGTTTAACGGCGACTGCAATTGTACTGGATTTTCAAGAAAATGCTTTCGGAACTGCTAGAATAATAATTACAGCAACTGATGGCGATTCCAACTGTACGACTGATGATCTATTCGACGTTTCAGTAGCTTCAGTAAATGATGGACCGACAACAAACCCAGAAGAAATTAGTGTAGTAAACGGGAATTCGGTCACCATTTTAAATGATGGGAGCACTACCTCCGTACTGGATAACGATGTTGACCCAGAAGGAAATGTAATGACTGCACAATTAGTGACTGCTCCAATTAACGGATCACTAACGCTAAATGCAAATGGAACATTTGTATACCAACACGATGGATCGGCTACTACAACGGATGTCTTCTATTATCTTGCTACTGATGGATTTATAAGCGGTAACACCACTAGTGTAACCATTTACATCAATAATCCTCCAATCGCTGTAGGAGACACAATATTTGTATTAGAGGCGGGTACAGCTTCAACCACCTCAGATGGAAGTACTTCCCTCCTAACAAACGATACCGATGCCGACGGGGATTCACTCACAGCAGCCTTGGGGACAGCTCCTCAATATGGAACCATTACGATTAATGGGGATGGGACGTTTAATTACATACATAACGGAGCAAATTTCTCCTCGGATAGCTTTACCTATACTGCGAATGATGGAAAAGTAACTGGTGCGGCGGTCACTGTAAGTATCGTTGTAACCGGGACAAATGACCCGCCAACAGTAAGTAATGACAATATCATAGTACCCTTAAACGGAACAGCTACTACTCTAGACAATGGAGCTACAAGTTTAACTGCTAATGACAATGATCCAGATGGAGATTCCCTCATGGTGTCACTCGTTAGCTCACCTACTTATGGAACATTAACCTTAAATGCAAATGGCACCTTCTCTTATGTTCAAAACGGAACTTTGAATAGTGGAGATTCATTTACTTATAAAGTAAACGATGGTACTGTAGATAGTGGTAATGCCACCGTAAATATTTACCTAAGTTGTTCCCCCACTACACAAAGCATTGTGGAAGGTGGTCCAAATGGGGTTTCATTTACCTATACCGATGCAGACTGTAAAACAGTAAGAGTCTATGTACCCAAAGGAAAAGCATATTCATTCTGTCATTTGGATGGTAGTATTACCTTGGATGCAGGAACCTATACGCTAATTACCTCATCGGCTTGTAATTAAGAAGGTTCCCTTCAAGATCATAGCGTTTAATTGGCGCAACCAACTGACCGTTTTTAAACACTAAATATT
>WTJP01000112.1 GCA_011526275.1 Candidatus Arcticimaribacter sp.
AATTGAACAAAAACCCTTGGTTTCGAAAAGGACATTTTGAGATACAAGACGCCAACTCACAACGCATTGCTCCATTTTGTAAGGTAAACGCGGGCATGAAAGTCATTGATCTTTGTGCCGGTGCAGGAGGGAAAACCTTGCATCTAGCCGCCTTAATGCACAATCGAGGAAAAATTCGCGCCTTTGACGTTGAAGTCAATAAACTGAGTGAACTCAATAAAAGAGCGAAACGAGCAAAAGTACAATGTGTGGAGACTGCTCGCATTGACGATGAAATACTAAAAGAAAATCAAGCATGGGCCGATGTGGTTTTAATCGATGCTCCTTGTAGTGGCTTGGGCACCTTAAAACGCAATCCTGAAATTAAATGGCAGCTCAACTCAAACCGTTTGGAAGAATTACAAGCCACCCAAAGGCAATTACTCCAACAAGCCGTGAATCTAATTCAAAAAGAAGGGAAAATCGTTTATGCCACTTGTTCCATACTCCCTTCAGAAAATCAAAAGCAAACGGCTTGGTTTTTAGAACAGTATCCTGAATTTAAGCTAGAAGAAGACCAGCAGATTTTGGGACAAGACAGTGATTTTGACGGTTTTTACATGGCGCGATTCTCGAGAAAATAAGCTTTTAAATTTAACCGAGAGCATTTATTCACTTTAAGCCATTCGGCTGTGAAAAACTTCCTGTGGTTCAAATAGCTTAGAACGCCATCATCTACTGGAAAAGTGGTATTTTTGTGCTTTAAAACGATTCCTATGCTTCAGTTTTTTGGCGATGCCGCATCAAAGGTCTTCGTCGTTGAATCTACCACTCCCCTTTCTTCTGAAAACAAAACAAAACTCCAATGGCTCTTTGGTGAGGCTCCTGCTCTCGATACCCCTTCAATCGAAGGTGAATTTGTGGGGCCACGAGCAACCATGATTACCCCTTGGAGTACCAACGCAGTTGAAATTGCCCAAAACATGGGTGTTGAGGGGATAGTGCGTATAGAGGAATACTTTGCCGCAGCCATGGTCGATGTGATTGACCCCATGCTGGTCGTTTCCTTCGATGGCTTGGATCAAAACCTCTTTCAGGTCGATATCGCGCCAGAAAAAGTGATGGAAATTCACGATATCTCGGCCTACAACCAACAGGAGGGCTTAGCCTTAAGCCAAGAAGAAGTGGACTACCTCAACGCCCTTGCAGTGTCTTTAGGTCGCCCCCTAACAGACTCGGAAGTTTTTGGCTTTTCACAAGTAAACTCGGAACACTGCCGCCACAAGATTTTCAATGGCAGCTTTGTTATTGATGGGGAAACCAAAGAACAAAGCCTCTTTCAACTCATCAAAAAAACATCCAAGGAAAACCCGAATAGCATCGTTTCTGCCTACAAAGACAACGTTGCCTTTATCGAGGGACCCAGTATAGAGCAGTTCGCTCCAACAGCTGCCGATCGCCCCAGCAGCTTCCAAAAAGAAACCATCGACAGTGTGATTTCGCTTAAAGCCGAAACACACAACTTCCCAACCACTGTAGAACCGTTTAATGGCGCAGCTACTGGTTCTGGAGGAGAAATTCGCGATCGCTTGGCCGGTGGACAAGGTTCCCTGCCCCTAGCGGGAACGGCCGTTTATATGACACCCTACTCTAGACTGCAAGAAGGCCGAAAAAAAGGAAGTTTCCCAGAGCGAAAATGGCTCTACCAAACCCCCATTGATTTATTGATAAAAGCTTCGAATGGGGCTTCTGATTTCGGAAATAAATTTGGTCAACCGCTCATTGCGGGTTCTGTGCTCACCTTTGAACACCAAGAACAAGAACAGCGCCTTGGCTTCGATAAAGTGATTATGTTAGCCGGGGGAATTGGTTTTGGAAAGAAAGACCAAGCCCAAAAGGGCATGCCCAAAAAAGGCGATAAAATCATCATTTTAGGAGGAGACAATTACCGTATTGGTATGGGAGGTGCTGCCGTTTCTTCAGCCGACACCGGTGCCTTTGGAAGTGCCATTGAACTCAACGCTGTTCAGCGTTCCAACCCTGAAATGCAAAAACGAGTAGCCAATGCCATTCGCGCCTTGGTAGAAAGTAGCCGCAACCCCATCGTATCGATTCACGATCACGGTGCAGGAGGACACTTGAACTGTTTGTCGGAACTGGTAGAAGATACAGGAGGTGCCATTGAAATTGATGCCCTTCCCCTTGGAGACCCAACCCTTTCAGCCAAAGAAATTATTGGAAATGAGTCGCAAGAACGCATGGGACTTATTCTTGCCCCCCAAGACGCTGAGCTATTGGAAACCATCGCAGAACGTGAACGTGCTCCTTTCTATATCGTTGGGGAAGTAACAGAAGATCATCATTTCTCCTTCCATTCAGAAAAAAATGAGGAGACACCAATCGATTTGGATCTGTCGGCCCTCTTTGGTAGTTCGCCGAAAACCATCATGGAAGATGTTAGTGCTGCTCAACAATTTGAAGCCATTAGCTACAATGCCAAAGAAATAAAACACTACATCGAAGAAGTACTACAACTCGAAGCAGTGGCCAGTAAAGATTGGTTGACAAATAAAGTGGACCGCTGTGTTACCGGACGCGTAGCCCAACAACAATGTGTGGGGGAATTGCAGTTACCCTTGAGTAATTGCGGCGTAATGGCTTTGGATTACACGGGACAAAAAGGTATCGCAACCTCCATTGGACACGCCCCAGTAAGTGCGCTTATCGATCCAAAAAAGGGAAGCAATACGGCAATTGCAGAAGCATTAACCAATATTGTTTGGGCCCCTTTGGAAGAAGGTTTGAAAAGTGTTTCTCTCTCAGCCAACTGGATGTGGCCCTGCAATAACCCAGGAGAAGACGCACGCCTGTATGCTGCTGTTGAAGAATGTTCGGCCTTTGCTATTGACTTAGGCATTAACATTCCCACAGGGAAGGATTCCCTTTCCATGAAACAAAAATACCCTGACGGGGATGTCTTGGCACCCGGAACAGTAATCATCTCTGCCGCTGGCCAATGTAAAGACGTAACCAACATCATTACCCCAGTAGCCACGGCACAAGGAGGAGACCTTTACTACATTGACTTTGCACAAGATGAGTTCCATTTAGGAGGGTCGTCCTTTGCACAAAGTTTAGACAAAATTGGCAACCAAACCCCAGCAGTACAAGACGCAGCCTATTTTAAAACTGCCTTTAATACCTTACAACAACTCATTGTCGAAGGACAAATTACTGCCGGACACGATATAGGTTCTGGAGGATTGATCACTACCCTTTTGGAGATGTGCTTTCCCTCTACCGCAGTGGGTATGGAACTTGATTTTTCTGCTTTAGCTGAAAAAGACTTGGTTAGAATCTTGTTCTCGGAAAAGGTGGGTGTGGTTGTTCAATCGCCTGCTGATCTCAGCAGTGCATTTGCCGCTGTTGGAGTAAATGCAGTTAAAATTGGAACAACCAATGAGCGAAGTGATCTAAGCATTGGTGCTTTGCAACTTTCTATCCCTTCCATGCGCAAGGTGTGGATGTCCACTTCTTCGAAATTAGAAGCAAAACAAACCACCGAACGACTTGCTGCGGTGCGTGCTGACAATGTCGTACAGCAGCCACTACAATTCAACTTCCCACAAAACTTTGATGGGAAAAAACCTGAAGAGAAAAATCAAACGCTCAAAGCAGCTGTACTGCGCGAAAAAGGAAGTAATTCAGAACGAGAAATGGCCTATATGATGGATTTAAGCGGCTTTGAAGTGCGCGATGTCCACATGACCGATTTGATTGAAGGAAGAGAAACTTTAGAGGACATTCAACTGTTAGTTGCTGTAGGTGGTTTCTCCAACTCCGATGTGTTAGGATCGGCTAAAGGTTGGGCTGGAGCCATTAAATACAATGAGAAAGCAAACAAAGCCATCACGAATTTCTTTAACCGTCCAGACACCTTGTCGCTAGGAGTTTGCAACGGGTGTCAACTGTTTGTAGAGCTTGGTTTATTGACGCCTGATGCCGATGAGCTGCCGAAAATGCTGCACAACGACTCTGGGAAGTTTGAGTGTCATTTTACAGCTGTTACCATCCAAGCGAGTAAATCCATTATGCTTCAAGGATTGGAAGGTAGTACTTTGGGGATTTGGGCTGCGCATGGGGAAGGAAAATTCAGTTTCCCAAAAAGCGAAAGCAACTACCAAATTCCAGCAAAATACCTTTACAGCGACTACCCCTCCAACCCGAACGGGTCGGACTTTAACGCGGCCATGTTGGCCAGTGAGGACGGCCGTCATTTGGTCATGATGCCCCACTTGGAGCGCTCTACCTTCCCTTGGAATTGGGGACACTACCCCAGCGATAGAAAAGACGATGTGAGTCCTTGGACCATGGTGTTTGAAAATGCATTCAATTGGTTGAGCGAAAAAACTAGCTGATTTTTATAAGTTTTCATTATCTTGACTTTCTGAAATTAAAACGAAAGCGAGTAATGAATCCGACTAGATTATTTGATTTTCTAGCAGTACAGCTAGAAAACCCTCTTGACAAGTGCCTTAACACCAAATACAACGGAAGTTGGGAATCTACTTCCACCCAAGAATTTTACGACAAAGTGCAGCAAGCCTCTCGAAAGTTGATGCAAATGGGCGTAAAACACGGGGATAAAATTGCACTAATCTCGACCAACAACCGTACCGAGTGGTGTATCATGGACCAAGCTGTTCTACAATTGGGAGCGACTACTGTCCCCATCTACCCCACCATTACAGGTCCTGAATATGAATATGTCTTAAAACACTCAGAGAGTAAATATTGTTTTATCTCTGATGCCGGTATTTTTGAAAAGCTCAAAGCTGTAGAAAAAAACACCATGCTCGAAGGAATCTATTCTTTTGAAGATGTAGAAGGTTGTGCTTCTTGGAACATGCTCTTCGAAGACGATGATGCTAGCTTGCAAGAAAAAGTTGAAGAAGCTAAAGCTGCCGTTCAACCCGATGATTTAGCGACCATTATTTACACCTCTGGAACAACAGGGCTTCCCAAAGGAGTAATGTTAAGCCATAATAATGTAGTGTCCAATGTATTGTCGGCAACACAAAAATTACCACTAACGCAGGACAAAAATGTAGCTTTAAGCTTCTTGCCTGTTTGTCACATTTTTGAGCGAGTCATTCTTTATATATACTACTACAACCGCATCGAAATTCACTTTGCAGAATCTTTAGAAGCTATTTCTGAAAACCTTAACGAAGTACACCCCTATTTTATGACGGCTGTACCGCGTTTATTGGAAAAAGTGTACGATAAAATTTATGCCCGTGGTGCTGAACTCAGCGGAATCAAACAAAAACTTTTCTACTGGGCAGTTGACCTAGGACTCCAATATGAGCCCTATGGGAGAAATGGAGCTTGGTATGAATTTAAATTAGGTATAGCCCGTAAATTGATTTTCTCGAAATGGAAAGAAGCCTTGGGTGGAAACCTAGAGTTAATTAGTTCAGGAAGTGCTGCGCTACAGCCGCGCCTAGCACGCGTTTTCTCTGCAGCAGGAATGACCATTGCAGAGGGTTATGGAATGACAGAATCTTCTCCAGTAATCACCGTATCAGAAGAGGCAAACAGCGGACTTCGTTTTGGTTCAGTTGGAAAAGCCATTGAAGGCGTAGAAGTTAAAATCGCTGAAGATGGTGAAATCTTGTGTAAAGGGCCCAACGTGATGCAAGGCTATTACAAAGATCCAGAAAAAACAGCTGAGACTATTGTTGATGGCTATCTCCACACTGGAGATATCGGGGAGATTGATGCCGATGGCTTCCTGCGTATTACTGACCGTAAGAAAGAACTCTTCAAAACTTCTGGAGGAAAATACATCGCGCCTCAACCTTTAGAGAACCAAATGAAGCAATCCTTGTTCATTGAGCAAATCATGGTCATTGGGGAAGGTCAAAAAATGCCTGCTGCACTCATTCAGCCTGCTTTCGACTATGTAGAAACTTGGGCCAGTGAGAATAACATTGACGTGGGTAGCGATATGGAAAGTGTTTGTAGTAATCAAGCGCTTATTGATGCAATTGCAGCTGATGTAAACCAACACAACCAAAACTTTGGGAAGTGGGAGCAAATCAAGAAATTTGAACTCACTCCAAATGCTTGGAGTATAGACGAAGGCCATCTCACCCCTACCATGAAGGTGAAACGCAAAGTGGTCAAAGAAAAATACAAAGATTTGATCGATAAGATTTACGCTTAAATCCACAAACCCCTCATTTTGAGGGGTTTTTTTATGCTTTAATACTATGCATGAATAATTATGCAAGAATAATTATGCTTGCATACTACTTTTTATTATATTTGGATTCAATTAATTTGTATGAAGACCAAAACTATCGAATATGCACTGCGTTCTACTTGGCAACTAATTACAGCGATGTACAATGAGAAAGCCATGAAATATGACGCAACCATGACGATGGCCTTCACGCTTTTAAGTGTTGATGCAGAGGGAACCCCCTCTACTGCCCTTGGCCCAAAAATGGGTATGGAGAGTACGAGTTTATCTCGTTTATTGAACACCATGGAAGAACGTGGTTATATTGAAAGACGTCCTAATCCTGATGACGGGAGAGGCGTACTGATTTTCTTAACCGAGCAAGGAAAAGAAAAAAGAGCTCTGTCAAAAAATACTGTATTGGAATTTAATAACGGGCTTTTTGACAGTATAGAAGGCGAAAAAGTGGAACACTTTTTTGAGGTTATCGACGCCATTAAACAACAAGTCGAGAAAAAACAATTGATAGAACATTAACAACGGTAACAAATAATACTATGGAAGCAACAAAAGCAAATGAGTCAATTAAAGGCGCGGCCTTTATTGTACAAGAAACAGCTGCTCAAGACGTCTTTACACCAGAAGACTTTAGCGAAGAGCAAATTATGATGAAAGAATCGGTGCAGGAATTCGTGAATCGCGAAATTATTCCTCACCGCGAACGCTTTGAGAAAAAAGACTATGCTTTCACGCATGAAACCATGCAAAAAGCAGGAGAATTAGGCTTTTTAGGAGTCGCTGTACCAGAAGAGTACAACGGTCTTGGTATGCCTTTCACCTCAACCATGTTGGTGTGTGATTTCATTTCTGGGGCTAACGGTTCATTTTCTACCGCCTTTGGAGCACATACTGGGATTGGTACCATGCCCATAACATTGTATGGAAACGAAGAGCAAAAGAAAAAATATGTATCTAAACTCGCTACAGGAGAGTGGTTTGGTGCATACTGTTTGACTGAACCAGGAGCAGGATCAGATGCAAACTCTGGAAAAACAAAAGCGGTACTCTCTGAAGACGGGAGTCACTATTTGATTACGGGCCAAAAAATGTGGATTTCAAATGCTGGTTTTGCCGATGTATTTATTGTCTTTGCCCGCATTGAGGACGACAAAAACATTACTGGATTTATTGTAGAAGTAGATTTAGAAAACGGAATTACCCTTGGTGATGAAGAGAACAAGCTTGGAATTAAAGCCTCTTCTACCCGCCAAGTTTTCTTTAACGAAACAAAGGTTCCCGTTGAAAACATGTTGGCCGGACGTGGAGAAGGATTTAAAATCGCCATGAATGCCTTAAATGTTGGGCGTATCAAATTGGCTGCAGCTTGTTTGGAAGGTCAACGTCACGTGACTTCTTTAGCCGTTCAGTATGCTAATGAGCGTGTTCAATTTAAAACTCCTATCGCTAAATTCGGGGCTATTCAAAGTAAACTGGCTACCATGGCCACCAACTGTTTTGCTACAGAATCGGCAGCTTATCGTGCAGCCTATGATATTGAACAACGCATCGACCAACTTTTAGCAGAAGGAAAAAGCTTCCAAGAGTCTGAACTCAAAGGAGTAGAAGAATTTGCTGTAGAGTGTTCGATCCTAAAAGTTGCAGGATCAGAGCATGCACAAAATTGTACCGACCAAGGTTTACAAATCTACGGTGGAATGGGCTTCTCGGCCGATGCTCCTATGGAAATGGCATGGCGTGATGCGCGTATTGCCCGTATCTATGAAGGGACAAACGAGATCAACCGTATGCTTTCTGTTGGCATGACCTTAAAGAAAGCCTTAAAAGGAGATATTGATTTAATGACACCTGCAACTGCTGTTGGTCAAGAATTAATGTCAGGGTCTATTGCTAAAGTAACTGCATCGGAGCAGTTATTTGGTCAAGAAAAGCAATTGATCGCCAACATGAAAAAAGTCTTTATGATGATTGTAGGTTCTGCCGTGCAAAAATTCGGTCCTAACCTCGACGCTGAACAGCAAATCTTACTCGCTGTTTCAGATATCCTCATTGAAACTTATGTGGCTGAATCCACCCTTTTACGTGTCGAGAAAAACGCTGATCGTTTTGGCGTGGCAACACAAGAACGTCAAATTGAAATGACACAGCTTTATTTATTCGAAGCAATTGAGCGTGTTAATGCCAAAGCTAAAGAGGCGATTGTTTCTTTTGCTGAAGGCGCACAACAGGCGGGTATGATTGCCGGTGTAAAACAATACACTAAATACGCTGAATACCCTAATGTAGCTGAATTGCGTAAGAGCATTGCTGCAAAAGTGATTGAAGAAAACAAATATCCTTATTAAAAAGATTTATTGGTTTCATTTTTAAATTAGGTTTTGTTCAAGACTCCCAGAGTGAAAACTCCGGGAGTTTTTTTATCTTCCAATATCAAAAAAAAAGCACATGAACTCACAGTCCTCCTTTCAACTCATTTTTAGCATTTTATTATTCTTTGTCAGCGTTAGTCTAAAGGCACAAAAAGCAAGCGACTTTTACGCCATTATTGACGCAGTTAGTGAAGAAAGAATTGAGCAAGACATCGC
>WTJP01000033.1:0-14870 GCA_011526275.1 Candidatus Arcticimaribacter sp.
ATACTTCCTCCATTGGTTCGCAAATCGATACTGCGATTGGTCGCAAAAAGGGATTGATTTTCAGCAAAAATATTGGCTGCCTTTCGGCCTTGCCCCATGGAGAAACGCAAAGCAGCTCTTTCCCAAGGCGTATAGCGTACATGCAAACGCGGGGTGAGAAAAGTACCGAGATTGTTGTGGTGATCTAGGCGCAGTCCTGCAACAATGTTCCAAGCGGCTAAACTGTCAAATGTGTATTCAAAGAAAGCACCAACTACCCGATCTGTTCGTTCAAAATAGCGGTCATCGACCAACTCTTCATAGCGGTCCCAACTCACATTTAGTCCTGTTTTAAATTTGTTGCGTGTATTGCCGAGAATAGAATTGAATAAAAGATTCCCGAAAAAACTATCGTGTAGAATATTGTATTGACGCATTCCAAAATAAGCCGCTTGATCGTGGCGGCTGTAGGCCGCTTGAAAACCGAAACTCTGGTACGTCAACAGCGGAAAAACATAACCCGCTTTGACCGATGCATCAAACCGCTGGGTTTGAATCTCACTCCCCCAAAGCGAGGAACTCCCGCGATTCGTAGTTGGATCAAAATCGACGGAACCCGTTTGTTTTTGGTCGTCCAAAAAACGAATACTAGCAAAACTCACCCAGCCTTTTTCAGCATCGGTGTATTGCCAGCGACTCAAAAGATTAACTTGTTTGGCGAGGGGTAAATCTAGGAAGTCATCGTTGTTTTGATCGGTGACAAGCTGTCGTTGGTTCGCGTGTAAATACAAGCCGGTACTCCACTTGGGACTCATTTTTTTGTTCCAATGAAAATTGGCTTCTTGCCTTCCATTAATTGAAGCAAATAAATTGACGAACAAGGGCACATCGGTAAAAGGTTTCTGTAATTCAGTATTGATTTGCCCTGCAATACTTTCGAAACCGTTGGTTACACTACCTGCTCCTTTGGTAATTTGAATACTCTCGATCCAAGTACCTGGAGTATAGGTCAACCCATAGATTTGAGATGCCCCGCGCACCGAGGGAATGTTTTCTTCCGTGATCAATAAATAAGGACTCGAAAGCCCCAACATTTTTATTTGCTTGGTTCCTGTTAAGGCATCAGAGAAATTAACATCGATGGATGGATTGGTTTCAAAACTTTCCGACAAATTACAGCAGGCTGCTTTAAGCAATTCCTCGCTGTTTACTTTCATGATGTTTTGCGCCTCGAGATAGGATTTCTGTAAGGCTTTTTTACGCTGGGTCAACTCTACTCCCTCCAAACGCTCTCCTTGATCTTCTTTCATAAAGTGAAAGATTTTTTTGTCGGATTCGACGGTAAGGGTATCGGTGGTAAAACCAAGGTACTTGAAAACGAGTTGGTTTGTACTTGAAACTCGATCTAGTGTAAATGCACCCTCCGTATTGGTAACGGTGCCTTCTTGGGTATTTAACCAAAAAACGGCCACCCCTTCTAGCGGGTAGGTTTCATTGTTTTCTTGGACGAGAACTTGTCCGTTAATCGCGTTTTGTGCAAGCAATGGGGTTGCAAAAACGACACTCAATATAAAGGATAATAATTTCATTGTTTATGGTACTAAAGATGAATACAAAGGGGCGTTGTCGTTGTATTCGTTTTAGCCATAAAATGTGTAAGCGCAATAGAGTTGGTAGTATTTTGCTTTGGGGGGAGGGCGATAGACAGTGAGCGAGGAATTTTGCTCCTTCAGTCCAATGATAGAAAGGGTTTGGAATTGGGTTTTAACCGTAGTTCCAATGTATAGTTGTTGATCTTGATCGGGTTGTTTTTGATCGTTCTCGTTTTGTTGTACGATTAAATCATCGTCGCAACAATGTTTAGAAGAAAAATTGAGATGATCATCGACCGGTTTGGGCTTTTCCATCCCACAATTTTCTGGGGAAAATGCCGAAGAAATCGAGGCTACATGACCACCACAATAGTGCACATTCAATGCCACACCCACCTTGCTGTGCAAGAAGAGGAGAAGTAAGCATATAACGCGCAACTGTTTCATAATATTGATAATCAGAACAAAAATACAAATTTATCTCTAGCCCAGTAGCATTGCAAAAGCCATGCCTAGCATGATGGTGTTCTCCACCAAGGTAGCCTCGGTCATGGGTAAATTCAACACTGTACCTAAACAGGCACACTGAATGCTGCTTTTTTTGCGAAGTTGTTGCACAACGCCCAAAGTGGTGCTCCCAAGGATAAAGACCGTGATCCACAAAGCCAATTCGACTTGCCACGACAACAAAAAGGCGAGGCCAAGAACTGTCTCGATAAACGGATAGACCCAACCGTAAACAGGCAAACGTTTAGCGATAGGATCATACTGCTGAAAAGAAGCTGGGAAACCACGGTAATCCAACAGTTTAAAAAAGGAAAACACAATGTAAAAAAGCCCCATAAAATATTGCATAAAGACGGCAATATCCTGCCCACGTGATAACAAGAAACTCCCAGCAATTACATAACCAAATATGAGAAATAAAGGGCGTAACTGTTTCCACTTCGAATCGGCTGGTGGTGTAGAACTGTTTTCGTTCAAATTATCCACCGTATATTTTTCACCTAAAACCGCTGATATGGAAGCGACGTCAAGAATTTCTTTAGTTTCAAATTCGGCAGAAGCTTGTTCTAAACTCACCGAAACCTTAGAGACTCCCGCCATAGTAGCTAATTTTTCCTCCACCCCTTTGCGGCAGCCTTGACAGGTCATTCCCAATATTTGTATCGCTTGTTTCATGGAGTAAAAGTAAGGTGTTTTTTGTTAGGAAGTAGTGCATAAATAAATGAGGTTTAAGCCCACTCAATCGGCGCTTAATTCATTATTTTTGAAAAAAATTTCGTGGTCGATTATTCCGCCCTTTTAGCGCACTGTAAAGAATTAATAACATCAACTTCTAAGGAACGTTATGCTAGCATGGAGGAAGTATGTGTTTACCTACAAAAAGAAGTGGCACACTACGACTGGGTAGGATTCTACATGGCCAATCACGAAGCCCAAACACTTCACCTCAAGGCCTTCGCAGGCATCCCTACCGACCATACGGTCATTCCTTTTGGCAAAGGAATTTGCGGGCAGGTGGCTGTTTCAAACGAAAACTTTTTGGTCGATGATGTCAGTGCTCAAGACAATTACATCGCCTGTGATATTCACGTCAAATCAGAAATCGTTATTCCGCTCTTTGTCCAAGGAAAAAACATGGGGCAAATTGATATCGATTCCAATAAAATAAATGCCTTCTCGACGGAAGATGCGCAGTTTCTAGAACAACTCAATGCGGCGATAGCCGAACAACTATTTTAATTTCAGCTTAAATGAACACCTCACTAAAAATCACTTCAGCCCTAATTTCAGTTTTTGATAAAGAAGGCTTAGGCCCCATTGTAGAAGAACTCAACAAACAAGGCGTTACAATATATTCTACAGGAGGAACCGAAAAGTTTATTCGCGACCTTGGCATCGAAGTGATTGCCGTGGAAGACATCACCTCCTACCCTTCGATTTTGGGTGGTCGTGTTAAAACCTTACACCCAAAAGTTTTTGGGGGAATACTCAACAGGCAAAACACCCCTTCCGACCAAGAGGAATTAGCACAATATGACATCCCGCAAATCGACCTAGTGATCGTGGATTTATATCCTTTTGAGAAAACAGTGGCTTCGGGGGCGAGTGAACAAGACATCATTGAAAAAATTGATATCGGTGGAATTTCCCTTATTCGTGCGGCGGCCAAAAACTTTGCCGATGTATTATGTGTTTCTGACAAAAACGATTATAAAGAAGTTCTCGATCTTCTCATTTCGTCTAAAGGGGCACCAAACCGTGAGGATCGAAAGCGTTTTGCTACCAAGGCATTCCAAATTTCATCGCATTACGACAGTGCCATTTTCAATTATTTCAACAACGACACCCAAGCTTCTAGCGCTTTAAAATTGAGCCAACAAGAAGCAAAGCGTTTGCGTTATGGTGAAAACCCACACCAAGAAGGAACCTTCTATGGTGCATTAAACGACTTACTCGAGCAGGTACACGGGAAAGAAGTTTCTTATAATAATCTACTCGATATTGATGCCGCAGTAAACCTGATGCTAGAATTTTACAGTGACGCACCCACTTTTGCTATCTTAAAGCACAACAACGCTTGTGGCTTTGCAACCCGAGATCAACTTGTTGATGCTTATGAAGCTGCCTTGGCGGGAGACCCTGTTTCTGCTTTTGGAGGTGTTTTAATCGCCAACAAAACCATCGACCTTGCAACAGCAGAAAAAATCAACGAGCTGTTCTGCGAAGTGGTTATTGCACCAGCCTATAATGAAGCAGCACTAGAATTACTAAAAAGCAAGAAAAACCGCATCTTGTTAATTCAAAAAGAAGCACAACTCGAAGACAAAACCATTCGCACTTGCTTGAATGGGTATCTTGTGCAAGACCGCGACAATGTGACCGATGCAGAGGAACACCTTTCCACAGCAACAGAAATCGCTCCTACGAGCGAAGAAATAGAGGATCTCCTTTTTGCGTCAAAGATTTGCAAACACACCAAATCGAACACCATTGTTTTGGTTAAGAATGGACAACTCCTCGCCTCGGGTACAGGACAAACTTCTCGGGTTGATGCACTGCGACAAGCGATTGAAAAAGCAACGAGTTTTGGTTTCGATCTCAACGGAGCGGTCATGGCTAGCGATGCCTTCTTCCCTTTCCCAGATTGTGTTGAAATTGCATACAACGCAGGGGTACGTTCTGTCATCCAACCTGGAGGGTCGATCAAAGATCAATTGTCTATAGATTATTGCAACGCTCAAAAGATGTCTATGGTATTCACAGGAATCCGTCACTTTAAACATTAATTTTTCTTAACTTTGAGAAACGGCATTAATTACAGGCGAATTACATGGGATTTTTTGACTTTCTAACCGAGGAAATCGCGATAGATTTAGGAACAGCAAACACGCTAATCATTCACAAAGACAAGGTGGTGGTGGACAGCCCGTCTATTGTAGCCATGGACCGGTCGAGCAATAAAGTTATTGCCATTGGTCAGGAAGCCAGCATGATGCAAGGGAAAACCCACGAAAACATCAAAACCATCCGTCCGCTTAAAGACGGGGTTATTGCCGACTTTAATGCCTCGGAGCAAATGATTAGTATGCTCATTAAGAGTGTACCTACCTTAAAACGCAGACTGGTTACCCCTTCCCTTAAAATGGTTATTTGTATCCCCTCTGGTATCACCGAGGTGGAGATGCGCGCCGTGCGCGAATCGGCTGAACGTGTGAATGGGAAAGAAGTATACCTCATCCACGAACCCATGGCTGCGGCTATCGGTATTGGTATCGACATCAAACAGCCCAAAGGAAACATGATTGTTGATATAGGGGGTGGTACTACAGAAATTGCAGTAATTGCCCTTTCTGGGATTGTTTGTGACAAATCTGTGAAAATTGCAGGAGACGTTTTCACCAACGACATCGTCTATTATATGCGTCGTCAACACAACCTCTACGTGGGAGAACGCACTGCTGAAAAGATAAAGATCAACATCGGTGCAGCTCTAGAAGACCTTGAAAATCCACCGGAGGAAATGTCTGTTCAAGGGCGCGATTTGCTTACAGGAAAACCAAAGCAAGCCATGGTTTCTCACCGTGAAGTAGCCCGTGCATTGGATAAATCCATTTTGCGTATCGAAGATGCCATCATGGAAGCACTATCGCAAACTCCTCCTGAATTAGCTGCTGATATTTACAATACAGGGATTTATCTCGCTGGAGGTGGATCAATGCTTCGCGGCTTAGACAAGCGTATCTCCCTCAAAACCGATCTACCGGTTTATATCGCCGAAGATCCACTGCAAGCTGTTGTTCGAGGTACAGGAATCGCACTGAAAAACATCGACCGTTTTAGAACGATTTTGCTTAAATAGGTAGTCTATGCAATGGGTTTTAAATGCCATCATTCGCTATAAAAACTTCCTGCTCTTCCTCTTTTTATTTACTCTAGGCTTACTCTTTTCTGGAAGTCAAAGTGCCTACCACAAAAGCCAATTGGCCAAAAGCAGCCTCTTTGTTTCTGGAGCAATTCACCAACCCTTTGACAATTTAAAAAGCTACTTGGATTTGGTGGAAGAGAATGCACAGCTTGCCCAAGAAAATAACACTCTTAAAAATCTTGTCCTCGAGAAATTCAACAAGGCCGAGATACTCGCTTTGGAAGAAGAAAATTTAGCTGGGCCCAACTACTGGTCCATTCCGGCAAAGATTATACGCAATAGTTTTACGCAAGCGCGAAACATCATCCTCATCGACAAAGGAAAAAGCGATGGGATTACCCAAGAAATGGGCGTGATTGGGCCTAAGGGCATCATCGGGATTGTCAATCAAACCAGCAATGGATATGCTAGTGTGTTGTCCATTTTAAATCAAGACATAAAAATCAACGCCAAGTTCAAAAACTCCAATGTCTTTGGTTCACTGTTTTGGACGGGAGAATCTCCCAATGAAATGGAATTGGCTGATATATCGGTGATCAATCCGGTACAAGTAGGCGACACCCTAGTTACTGGAGGGATGTCTTCTTATTTTCCTGAAGGCATTATTATTGGTAAAGTCAACACCGTTGAACGCCCAAACAATGGCGGATACTATTCCATTACCGTAGAGCTCATCAACAATATGACCGATCTCAATTATGTTTATGTGATTGGGAATAGAAATAGAGAAGAAATCATTGAACTGTTAGAACGCACCCCATGATACAGTATTACACTCGCTTCTTTACGATTGCCTTTTTGCTCCTCCTTTTTCAGGTATTGGTGTTTGATCATGTAGACTTGTTTGGTTTTAGTGACCCCGCCGTTTATTTGGTTATTCTAATCACCTATCGTCTCACACAAGATCAATTCGGCTTTATCTTTTTGGGCTTTGCAACAGGATTTTTATTGGATTTACTGACCCAAACTGCTGGTGCGCACACCATCGCCTGTGTAAGCATCGCCTTTATGCGACCCTTGATTTCCCGTTTTGCTTTAGGAGCAAATTACGACCAACCCAACGCCATGTTTACGGGTACGTTGTGGACCAACCGAATGTTGTACCTCTTCCTCATGATCATTATCCACCAGTTCATCTTCACTTTGGTGGCTTATTTTAGTCTGGCTCATTTTGGCATCATTTTCAAACAGACCTTGACCAATTCCCTAATTAGCTTTATTTTAATTGCAACAACCATTAATCTATTGCAACCCAGAAAATGATTCGGATTTATTTGCTTAGAGGAATTACAATCATCATGGCGAGTATCTTTTTGTACAAGCTACTCGACTTGCAAGTAATCAACACAAGCTATCAAACTTTATCCGAAAACAACGCCGTACTCGAAATTGCTGAATACCCCGAAAGAGGATTTATTTACGACAGAAATGGAAAATTGCTCGTCGCCAATCAGCCCGCTTATGACGTGATGATTATACCCGAAAACGTCTCGCCTTTCGACACTATGGCTTTTTGCGATCTTACTGGCGTGAGTAAAAAAAGGTTGATTTACAACCTAAAAAAAGCCCGTCGTTATTCTAAACGTCTGCCTTCAGTTGTAGTAAACCAAATTTCGAAAGAAACCTACGCCAAGCTGCAGGAGCAAATGTGGAAGTTCAAGGGCTTTTTCATTCAAAAGAAATCCCTGCGTGAATACCGCATTGACCATTCTGCCAACGTTTTGGGCTATGTGAGCGAAGTGAATAACAACGACCTTAAGCGGGACGAATATTACCGCTTGGGAGAAATAATCGGACGGCAGGGGGTAGAAAAATCCTACGAAAAACAGTTGCGCGGTGTCAAGGGAAAACGCTTTTTACAAAAAGACCGCTTCAACCGAATCATTGGCCCTTACAAAGAAGGAAGCTATGACGTAGCCCCCATTCCCGCGAAAAACATTCAGTTGACCTTAGATGCAGAATTGCAGGCCTATGGGGAGGAATTAATGCGCAACAAACGCGGTGGAATCGTCGCTATTGAACCTGCAACCGGCGAGGTACTCGCCCTTGTCAATGCCCCCTCCTATGATCCCAGCATTCTCGTGGGAAGAAAACGCACTAGAAACTACCGAAAATTAGCCAACGACACCTTGGCCAAACCACTTTTTGACCGCGGTCTATTGGCGCAATACCCCCCGGGATCACCATTTAAAACCCTCAATGCGTTAATTGCTTTACAAGAAGGGGTCATTACGCCAAAAACCAAATACCGCTGTAATCGAGGACACTATTACGCGCGTGGTGCCTTTATGGAATGTCACTGTAAAAGGGGGACAAGAAACGATCTTTCGCGTGCGATTTACCAGTCCTGCAACACCTACTTTTCAAACACCTACAAAGGCATCATTGAAAAGTATCCGACCCCAGAAGAAGGCGTCGATCAATGGAAAGAACACCTAAAAAGTTTTGGCCTCGGGAATTATTTAGGCTACGACCTATCCATTGGACGACCAGGACACGTTCCAGGAGCTTCCTATTACAACCGGGCCTACAAAGAAGGACAATGGAAAGCCCCTACCATTATTTCTAACGCCATTGGGCAGGGAGAGCTGTTGACCACGCCCATTCAATTGGCCAACTTCACCGCGGCAATTGCCAATCGTGGATACTATTACACCCCGCACTTTGTCAAACAAATTGAGGGCGACACCCTGCAAAAACAATTCACCAAAAAACTCACCAGTATTGCCCCAGAACATTTTGAAGTCGTTATCGACGGGATGCAAAAAGTGGTAGAACGCGGTACGGCAAAAATTGCGCGTATCAAAGGCATAGAAGTTTGTGGAAAAACGGGGACTGCTGAAAACTTTACCCGCATTGACGGAAAGCGAATGCAATTGACCGACCACTCCATTTTTGTCGCTTTTGCACCCAAAGAAAACCCTCAAATTGCGTTGGCTGTTTTTATTGAAAATGGCTATTGGGGAGCGCGTTGGGCAGCACCCATAGCGAGCCTGATGATCGAAAATTACTTGACGGGAGAAGTCAAGAGAAGATGGCTTGAAAAGCGTATGCTGGAAGGCAGTCTAGAAGAAGAATATTTGAAACCCGTTTCTGGAAAACCATTTAAAATCAATGAATAATAATTTCCGCCTCGATTGGGTTTCCCTCTTTATTTATATCGCTTTGGTTTGCTTTGGCATCACCAATATATATTCTTCTACTTTTGATGCGGAACAACCCGAGCTTTTCAACTTGAGCCGCTCCATTGGGAAACAATTGGTGTTCTTTATTGTTAGCATTGGGGCAGTACTGTTTATACTCGTAGCTCCCCCTAAAATTTTTGAACGCTTTGCCAGTATCATTTATCTGGTGGTGATTTTATTGCTCATTGGGCTGTATCCTTTTGGTAGTACTATCTCTGGGGCACGCTCATGGTATGCCTTTGGCGGGGTTAGTCTGCAACCTGCAGAATTTGCCAAAGTAGCGGTAGCCTTGGCAACGGCAAAACTCATCAATGAAATTCAAATTGACCTAAGAAGGTTCAATTCCCTTTTACAGGTTGTCTTGATCATCGCCTTACCCATGGGGCTCATTCTCTTACAACCTGATGCTGGTTCGGCTTTGGTTTTTGGCGCCTTTCTTTTTGTCTTGTTTCGTGAAGGTTTACCCACCCCCTATATCTTATTGGTGGCCGGATTAATTTTCTTTTTTATCCTCACCTTGGTTGCGCCACTACCCTTTGTTTACGTCAGTATCATTTTTGCCGTCTTATCCCTTTATTTCTTCTCAAGAAAAGTAAATAAGAAAGCTGCCTTTTTCCCCTATATAGTGTCTATTCTTCTCACGAGCGGCTATGTCTATTCAGTCGATTATATCTTCAATGAGATTTTTGAACAACGCCACCGCGATCGCTTTAATATTGTATTAGGGAAAGAAGTCGATACACAAGGCATTGGGTATAACCTCAACCAATCGAAAATCGCAATTGGGTCGGGCGGCTGGGAAGGAAAAGGATTTTTACAAGGGACGCAAACCAAAGGAGGCTTTGTTCCCGAACAGCACACCGATTATATTTTTAGTACCATAGGCGAAGAATGGGGCTTTATTGGAGCGGCAGCTGTGGTTATTCTGTTCAGTGTGTTAATCCTGCGCATTTTGAGTCGAGCTGAGGCTCAAAAGAACGGTTTTGCGCGAACCTATGCCTACAGTGTAGCCAGTATTTTATTCATCCACTTTTTTGTGAATATTGGGATGTCGATTGGGGTGGTTCCTACCATTGGTATTCCCTTGCCGTTCATTAGTTATGGAGGGTCGAGTTTACTGGCCTTTAGCGTTTTGGTTGCTATTTACTTGAACTTAGATGGGAATCGACTGAATGAATCTAGCTTTTAACGTCCAAGGCGTCGCGCAGTACATTTCCCAGTACCATAAAAGCCAACACCAAACTCATAATAGCAAGACCGGGGATAATCGCTAAATAGGCTTTCCCTAACAAGATATAACGAAAGTGGTCTTTAATCATTCCTCCCCAGCTGGGAATAGGCGGTTGTGCTCCTATGCCTAAAAAACTTAGTCCACTTTCAATCAAAATAGCACTGGCAAAATTGGCCGTGGATATTACGATTAAGGAAGGGATTACTAATGGGAAAATGTGATACACAAATATGCGCAAAGGGGAATAGGCCAAACCCTGTGCTGCTTGAATAAAGGTTTGCTCTTTAATGGAAATAACTTGTCCGCGCACCAAACGGGCAACTTCGACCCACATGGTTAAACCTACGGCAATAAAAACCTGCCAAAAGCCCTTGCCTAAAGCTAGTGTAATGGCGATTACCATCAATAAACTGGGAATACTCCACACCACATTAATGAGCCAAAGGATAAAGGCATCGACTTTTCCACCAAAAAAGCCTCCTAATCCGCCAATGACTACCCCCACTATGAGGGAAATTAAAACGGCGATAAATCCTATACTCAATGAAATTCGTGCGCCCAACATCATTCGACTTAAAAGGTCGCGGCCAAACTTATCGGTACCCAAATAGAACGTTCTGGAGACAATGAATTGCTGGGTAATTTCTTCCTGACTTAAATGGTCAGGGAAACGGTCTACAGCTAGGGATTGATATTCCGCATTGTAAACGCCAACAGTTCGATAATACAATTGATTGCCCTCCCAATAATAGTCGCGAATCGGTAACTCTTCTATAACGGCTCCATTTGCATTGGGCAGCAGCAACAACAAGGAAGTAAATCCAGGAGCTTTAGAGTGAATGGAAACATGCATTTGGTTGGCGTTGGGCGAAGTATCCGGCGCCAAGACCGATGCAAAAACAGCACAAAAAGCAACCAGCAGGATATAGCCTATACTTATTTTCCCAAGGGGGTGACGCAGTACTTTATACAGGATGCTTTGTTGCTCCAAACTATTGTTTTAGCTGTGCAATTGAACGTTTGCTGGCTTTGAATTTGGTGAGGTCGCTCAAAACATTGATGGCCTCATCGACATAAATATCTTTCCCTAAACTTTCCTCCCAACGCACACGCTTCTCTTTGGACACCTCATCTTTTTGAATAAGGGGTAAATCGTCTGGCAATGGCTTAAATGAAAGTACACTCTCAAAGTCTTTTAAGCGGTCAAACTTCTTCGACTTTTGGTCGCGTTCTTCATTTTGCTTGAGGTAATCTGTATAATTTAATGTGTAATCAAAATCGTCTTGGCGGGACTTCACCCACTTGGCTTGTTCGTCGATCAATTGAACAAAAGGATTATCGGCCAAACGGTTTTTACTGCGTTCAATGGCATAGGTGTACTGCTCAGCAGAAGACCATTTTTTATACAAGGCTGGCGTAATTCGATCCCAATCCAAAGGGTTGTCTTGATCTTTCTCCCCTGTGTCGATATAGGCATAACGGTTGGGGAATACGATATCGCTTTTTACTCCCTCTAACTGAGTTGAGCCTCCGTTAATACGATAAAACTTATCGGTGGTAACCTTCATCGCTCCAAGGTCACCATAGGTGTTGTTAGTAATGATCTGGTTGAGATCTATCACATTTTGTACTGTTCCTTTCCCGTAGGTTTGCTTGCTACCCAAAACAATGGCACGTTGGTAGTCTTGCAGCGCAGCAGCCAAAATTTCAGATGCTGAAGCAGAGAATTCATTCACCATGACCACCAAAGGTCCTTCCCATTCTACATTGGGATCTTCATCGGCAAGGATTTGTTTTTGTCCTCCGGTAGACTTCACTTGCACTATGGGCCCTTCTTCGATAAAATAGCCTGCCATGTCAACAACAGTTTGAAGTGAACCACCACCATTGTTGCGCAGGTCAAACACTATTCCTTCTACTCCCTGGGCTTTGAGTTTTCTGATTTCCTTGCGAACATCGGTTGCAGCATTTCTACTCCCGTAATCACTAAAATCAACATAAAAGCGTGGTAAGTGAATCAAACCAAAACGTTGGTTGTTCTTTTCGATAATAGTTGACTTTGCAAAGGCTTCTTCCAGTTCAATCACATCGCGGGTGATGGGCACCACTGTAGTTGAACCATCGACCTTTTTGATGGTAAGGAAAACTTGTGTCCCCTTTGGTCCTTTGATGAGTTTAATGACATCGTCTAGTCGCATGCCTACCACATCAACTGGGGTTTCATCGACCTGAGCTACTTTTAAGATTTTATCGCCAGGCTCTATTAATTTCCCGCGCCATACAGGTCCTCCTGAAATGACCTCAACAATTTCAATTTCTTGATTGCGCTTGGAGAGTCGCGCCCCGATACCTTCAAATTTTCCAGAAATATTTTGATCGAATCGATCTTTAGCACTTGGAGCCAGATAGTTGGTGTGGGGGTCAAACTGCAAAGCAATTGCATTCACATAAAGCGAGAAATAGTCGTTGCGGTTTAAATCGTCTCGTGCCTCAAAGAAATACTTCATGTCTTCTTTTAACACCTCACGGGTTTCGATTTCTAATGCAGTATCGGTTTTAACAACATAAGTCGAATCTTTGGCTAAATTGTCTTCTTCCCGTTCTTTTAAGCCCGCATAAATGCCCAACGCATTGAACTTTAAAAAAGAACGCCAAACGTCTTTCAACTCGGTGAGCGAAGCAGCATATTTGGCATGCTCATAGTCCACATTGATTTTTTGATCTTTTGAAAAATCGAATGGTTTATCCAGTAGTGCAGGATAAAACGCTTTCACCTGACTCATGCGTTGCTTGAACTTCTCATGGGTTTGGTTGAAAAAATCAATTTTAGACGCCTTGATTTGATCGTCTAATTTTTTTCGATAACTGTTGAAGTTATTGATGTCGGCTTGAATAAAAAACTGATGACGACTGTCTAGACCATTGAGGTAGTTGGTGTAAACACTTTCAGAAAAGGCATCATCGATCTCTGTGGGAGAAAAGTGCCCTCTACTCAACACATAAGAAACAATCTCAATAAGCAATTTATCTTTGGAAGGATTAGCAGTTGACTTTGTAAAAGCAACCAATCCCAAACCAATCGTCAATAATGCACCTAAGAGTACAATCTTTTTCATAGACACCAAATTAGTAAACTAATATATTGAATATGCCCCGTGTTCACAAGTCGCAGCTTGCTTTTTAGGTTGATTTTAACAGGCGCGGAAACTATTTTCTTACCTTAGCTAAAAAAGCAAAGATGGCGAAAAGACCCTTAATTCTCGTGACCAATGACGACGGAATTACCGCTCCTGGAATACGCATGTTGATTGAAATCATGAACGGCATTGGCGATGTTGTAGTGGTCGCCCCCGACAGTCCCCAATCGGGTATGGGGCATGCCATTACACTTAATTCTACCCTCTATTGTACCGAGATTAAAGTGGACGACGGTCCCCAAAAGGAATACCAGTGCTCTGGAACTCCAGCCGACTGTGTTAAGCTTGCCGTAAACGAGCTGTTGGACCGTAAACCCGACCTTTGTGTATCCGGGATTAACCACGGTTCCAATTCGTCCATCAATGTTATTTATTCTGGAACCATGAGTGCGGCCATTGAAGCCGGAATTGAAGGCGTACCTGCCATTGGATTTTCGCTCTTGGACTTCCGTTGGACAGCCGATTTTAGCCCACTAAAACCCTATATCGAAAAAATTGTACGCAATGCTTTAAGCCATAAAATCCCAGCTGATGTGGTATTGAATGTCAACTTCCCGCTTTTGCCTGAAGAAGATATCAAAGGCATCAAGGTTTGTCGACAAGCCAAGGCCCATTGGGTCGAGAAGTTTGACAAACGCCAAAGTCCTATGGGAAGAGATTACTACTGGCTAACGGGGGAATTCATTAACGAAGACCGCGGAGACGATACCGACGAAGCGGCCCTTGCAAAAGGCTATATTTCCATAGTCCCTACACAATTTGACCTTACTGCTCATCATGCTATGCAACAACTAAATACATGGAATTTCAATGAATAGAGAGATGATTCTTGGCGGTTTAAGCGCCTTTGCCCTTACTTTTTTAGGGATGGTTTTGTTCACCCTCTATTTTTCTCAGGGTGGAATACTAGACAGTTTTGAATTACTTTACGCCGAGAAAAAACTTGGAGCTTTAATGAGTTTAGGTGCCTTGATTAATCTACCCGTTTTCTTTTATTTTTTGCGCTTTCGACGCTATGAAATGGCTTACGGCATGGTGGGAATTTTAATGCTTTTGGCTGGTGTGGTAGCCTTGCTTAAGTTTCTTTAAAATGAAGTACTATATTATTGCTGGAGAAGCTTCTGGAGATCTACACGGCTCTAATCTCATTAAGGCCTTAAAACAGCAAGACCCCCAAGCGGAGGTTCGTTGTTGGGGAGGCGATTTGATGCAAGCTGCTGGCGGTACTTTGGTAAAGCACTACCGTGACTTAGC
>WTJP01000033.1:14970-21320 GCA_011526275.1 Candidatus Arcticimaribacter sp.
TTTGTTGGCAACCCCTTGGTGGAAGTGATCAAAGAAGAATTGAAAGGCACAGCCGATCTTCCTTCACCCCTTAAACAAGAACAACCCATTATTGCACTTCTTCCCGGTAGCCGGAAACAGGAAATCGATAAAATGATGCCCATCTTTTTGGAAGTCATTGCACATTTTCCACACTATCAATTTGTCATTGCAGGGGCACCGGGCATTGATCCAAGCTGGTACGAAAAATTCACCATCCACCCCAGTGTGTCGCTTTTGCACAACCAAACGTATGGCTTACTGAAAAATGCCTTTGCCGCTATTGTCACCAGTGGAACAGCAACCCTAGAAACCGCTCTTTTTAAAGTCCCTCAACTTGTTTGTTACAAAAGCAGTACAGTAAGTTATGCCATCGCTAAGCGCATTGTAAAGCTCGATTTCATCTCATTGGTCAACCTCATCATGGGGAAGGAAGTCGTGAAAGAACTCATTCAAGACGACTGTTCTGTAGAACAAATTTGTGCCGAACTAGAACGCATTTGCGAAACAGAGAAGCGTGCAACACTATTGAAAGATTACCAAGAATTAGCGAAAAAACTGGGAGAAACAAATGCCAGTCAAAACGTTGCGAAAAGCATTTTAGGAGCGCTTCAATAAAGCTTGCTTATCTTTAGGGAATGAACCCCTCTTCTTTCCCTTTACTTCCGCAATTCCTGCTGTTTGTCTTCGGCATCTATCTTTCCTTTCCAACCGACTGGTTTTCTTTTGGGATAGGACTAGCCTTAGCCTTGGTCACCCTTTTGTATTTTGCTTTTCAACCGCCATGGTATTCCCGCAACCTCCTCATTGGGAGCTGCTTTTTATTGTTGGGAGTTGGCTTAGGAAAAATAGACCAAAGGCTAACAGAGAAACACTACAGTCAATTCATTACAACCAAAGGCCAAAATACCTTTGAATTTATACTGGAGCAACGGCTTCGCCCTACTGCTTATTACGATCGCTACACCATCCAAATAAAGAAATGTAACGGTCAACGTGCCGACGGACATTTGCTGTTGACCGTTGCGAAAGACAGCACCCAAAAACCACTTGATTACGGTCAAGCTTGGAAGCTTAGCGGGAAAATCAATCCCATTGCTCCTCCCCTGAATCCCGGTCAATTCGATTACAAAAGCTACTTAAACAGCCTTGGCATTTATCACCAATTGAAAAGTACTACGCTACCAACACCATTGGCGAATCCATCAACAAGCTTTTTTCTCCAATCAAAAGCAGGTGCGATCGCAGCCCTAGAGCGTTCAAATTTAACCCCTCCAACCAAGCAATTATTGAATGCCCTCGTATTGGGTGAAAAACGGCACTTGATCGAGAAGAAATGGAAGGTTTTGCCCAAGCAGGCTTGGCGCATTTATTGGCGATTTCAGGCTTACATATTGGATTATTGATGCTCTTGTTCCGTTTTCTTTTGTCGCCTTTACGCCTTCTCCCAAAAGGAGATTTGCTTTTAAGCTTAACCGTCATCTCACTGTTGTGGGGCTATGCATTCTTTGTTGGTGCCTCCCCTTCGGTCTTACACGCTGTTACACTTTTTTCAGCCATTCAATTGGGGCATGCCGCCCAAAGAAAACTACCCACCGCCTATTTGGTCTTACTTTCTATGGTAATTCTACTTTTCGTTTCGCCCCGTCTTATCCTCCAACTGGGTTTTCAACTGAGTTATTTGGCCGTCTTTGGGATCTTATTTCTTCTCCCTATTTTTCAATTGAACATCAGCTTTCCACCGCTGCGCTGGTTTTGGAGCTTAACCCTCGTTTCCCTGGCCGCACAAATTGCTGTTGCCCCGTTGAGTATCTATCACTTTCAACAATTCCCTGCATTGTTTTTGTTGAGTAATTGGGTGGTATTACCCTTAATGGGGGCTTTCCTTTACTTGGGTTTCGGCAGTGTAATTTGGTTGCTATTCTCGCCTTTGCCCCAAGTGCTTGTAAAGCTTTTAGACAGCAGTGTATATCAATTGAATTTATTTGTTCAATGGGTCAACCAACAAGAAGCCTTTTTTTTCTCCAATCTATACCTCAGTAAACTTAGTCTTCTTCTGTGCTACTTGCTGCTAACTGGCCTTCTTCTGGGGCATTACAGCAAGAAAAGCGGATGGTTTTATTACAATTGTAGTGTTACACTCGCTCTTTTTTATTCCTTATGGACGGGTTTCCCGCAAAAGCAAGACAGCTTATGGCTCGCCCACCGCTATGGAGGTACCCTACTGGTCGAGAAAAAACAACAACAACTTTTCGTTTACACCAACGATAGCCTAGCGGGGAAAGATTTTACCCTAGGGCAGTATCATCGTTATTTTGGCTTAAAAGACAAGGTCATTCTTCCTTTAAAAAACAGTTATCAACTTGGGCAGCAACAATTACTCGTGATTGACGGAGCTTGGATCGAAGGGTACGAAACTTCACCTGCTTCGATCATCTTACTCTGCAACAACCCTAAATTTAACGTAGAGCGGTATTTAAAAAAACAAAGACCGCAAATCGTATTGATCGACGGGAGCAACACCCCCTACTATATCGAACGTTGGAAGCAAACCCTAACGGAAGAAAAAATCCCCTACCATATCACGGCCGAGCAAGGCGCCTTTAACTTTAACCGCGAAACTTGGGAATAAAGTTTTTTAAATAGATTTCGATGTCTTCAGAAGTGGAGAACACAGCATAATCGCCTTGTTTAATCATTTTTAAATAGGGCTCCAATTGCTGCGGATTGTAATACCCTACTACCGGCATAATGGGATCTCCATCTTCACTAAAAAAGACCATGGTAGGATAGCCTTTAATCCCTAAAAATTGCGTGAACTGGTGGGTTGCATTCCTCCCTCTTCGGTTCGGGTCATAATTGGGATTGCGAAACAACTGATCGTAGAAAGCGATTTCTTCATTGCCTTCCGCATTGAATTTTACTGCGTAGTAATGTTCGTTTATGTAACGGGCTACATCTTTGTTAGCAAAGGTTTTTTTATCCAAGAGTTTACATGGACCACACCAAAGGGTGTACACATCCATAAAAATTTTCTTTGGCTTGGTTTTTTGAGCTTCCAAAGCCTCGGGCAGACTCATCCATTTAATTTCTTGGGCCTGTACTCCACTGGCGAGCAAAAGGAAGAATAATAAGAATATCTTTTTCATGGAATAAAATTAATGAACATCTCCCATTAACTTGTTCAAAAATGGAGCCAAAAGCAAGACCAATACTCCAGCACCAAGGGCGTAATTTGAGATGAGTGCAAATCCGTCGATATAGATAGGTAAAGAAACCAATCCACTCACCTCTGTACCGCTACTCTCCACAGCCAATTGTTTTCCAATGAAACCAACCAATTGGAAGGCATAAGAGGAAGACAAGAACCAAATCCCCATCATAAAAGCAACGATGCGCTTTGGCGACAGGTCGGTGATTTTAGACAAACCAACTGGCGACATAAATAATTCCCCAATCGAAATCAAAAAGTACATAATGAGCAAGTAACTAAAGGGAACTAGACCGTTTGCGTCGGCAGCTTCTCCACTTACCTTAAGTGCAAAGAAACTCAATCCAGCTAACAACAAACCTATCCCAAATTTATAGGGTGTTCTTGGGTTTAAATTCTTCTTCCCCAAATAAGTAAACAATAAAGAAATAGGAATGGACAAGATGATGATAAACATGGAATTCAAGGAGTTCGTCTGTGAAGCGTTCATCAGCGATAAGTCCACATTGCGATCGGCGAAGAGGGTAATCACACTACCCGAAAGTTCATGGAAGCCCCAGAACAAGGTCATAAAGACCGTGATAAAAATGGCGACGATTAATTTTTTTCGCTCCTCCAACGTGGCTTGAAAAAGGATGATGGCTAGATACACCGCCACCACAATTCCGATGGCTTGGAAAAGTACATTCACCAAGTTTTTATCGCCTACAATACTTGTCCCTCCGGCAATAGCTTCATAAGAAGAAAGCATAAAAGCAATGAGCGGGGCAGATAAAAATGCGAGTACTGTGACCCAATTGTCATTGGAGAGTAATCCCACTTTTTTGTTGAGTTTTTCTTCAGAAGGAGGAAGACCGTGATCTTGGAACACCCCTGATTTTATGCCTTGCCAGAAGAAAGCCAAACCGGTCATCATCCCAATACCGGCCAAGCCAAAGCCATAGTGCCAGCCATAGGCTGCACCTAGCCATCCGCAAAGCAAGGGTGCTACCCAACCTCCAATGTTAATTCCCATATAGAAAATAACAAAGCCAGAATCTTTTCTCGGGTCGTTATCTTTATAAAGTGCTGCCACAAAGGTGGAAATGTTGGGCTTAAAGAAACCGTTTCCAACCACAATAAAACCCAAAGCCAAGTAGAAGGCCATGTCGTTTTCAATGGCGAGAACAAAATGCCCAAGCGCCATTAAGATTCCCCCCAAGAAAATGGACTTTCGGAAGCCCAAGAGGCTATCGGATATTTTCCCTCCAATTACTGTAGAGGCATACACCAAAGAACCGTAGGAAGCATAAACTGCTGCGGCAGCAATGTCGCGGGTTGCGAGGGCTTCAAAAATCACATTGACCATGTAAAGGGTCAATAGGGCGCGCATTCCGTAGAAGCTAAAACGCTCCCATAATTCGGCAAAAAATAAATAAAATAGGCCTCTAGGATGCCCTAGCAGGGTATCTTCCTTGTTCAGTTCACTAGTCATAATCGTTCAATTGGTTTCTCTTGTTTAGAGATTGTTTTCAATAAATGTAGTCATTTTCTCATAGAGGTGGCGACTGGTGTTTCCACCGTAAATCCCGTGGTTTTTATCGGGATAGATCATCCACTCAAATTGTTTGTTGGCTTGCACCAAGGCCTCGACCATGCGCATGGTGTTTTGCACATGTACATTGTCGTCTCCAGAACCGTGAATCAAGAGGTACTTCCCTTTGAGTAGATGAGCATAATTCAAAGGGGAATTATCGTCATAGCCCGTTGGGTTTTCTTGTGGGGTACGCATAAATCTCTCGGTGTAAATGGTGTCGTAAAAACGCCAGTTGGTAACCGGAGCGACTGCTATGGCCATGGCAAAGACATCGTTCCCTTTTAAGATACAATTGGTGGACATGTGGCCGCCATAACTCCACCCCCAAATCCCAATGCGACTTGCATCGATGTATGGCAATGCGCCCAAAGCTTTGGCCGCAGCAATTTGATCTTCGGTTTCGTATTTTGTCAATTCCTTGTAGGTCATTTTCTTAAAATCTGCCCCCTTAAATCCAGTCCCTCTTCCATCTACACAGGCCACGAGATAGCCCTTTTGCACCAATAGTTGATGCCAATAGTCGCGCTGCCCGTTCCAACGGTTGGCTACACTTTGTGACCCTGGCCCAGAATATTGGAACATCAACAATGGGTATTCTTTCGTCGGATCAAAATCTTTGGGTTTGAGAAGGTACATGTTCAGTTCCTCTCCGTTGATTTCTAGGGTTGAAAATTCTTTTTCTACCAAATTGTAGTCGGCTAGCTTTTCTACCAAAGCAGAATTGTCCTCAATTTCACGTACTACCTTAGCCGTTTTGGTATCGCGCAGGGTATAAATACGCGGCGTGTTTGCATCTTCATAAGTGTGGATATAATAGCGATAATCGGCACTAAACGCTACTCCGTTAGTCCCTTTATTTGGACTTAATGTTCTTTTCTTCTTCCCGTTTAAGCCTATGGAATAAACCACACGCTCAATTGAACTTTGCTCTACAGAAGCGTAATAGAGTTCTTTGGTTTTAGGATTCACGCCAAAAAAACGGGTGACCTCCCACGGGCCTTTGGTGATTTGTCTTTTTAAACTACCGTCGCTGTTGTAGTGATACAAATGGTTGTAGCCCGAGCGTTCGCTGCTCCAAATAAAATCTCCTTTTGCTAAAAAACGGAGGTTGTCGTGAATATCCACATAGGTGTTAGAAGTTTCCTCGAGTAAGACCTTAGCCGCATTAGAAGCTGTATCTACCTCCCAAAGTTTTAGGTTGTTTTGAAGGCGGTTCATGCTTTGCACGATCAAACGGTTGTTCTGCGGTGCAAACTGCATACGAGGAACATAATAAGGTACCTCGTCTCCTAAAGTTATTTCATCTAAACTCCCTGAGGACAATTGATAGTGATGTAGGCTAACTTTTGCGTTCTTTTCTCCCGCTTTAGGGTATTTGAATGTGTAGGGATATTGATATAAATCCTGTCCATAAATATCCATGGAGAACTCTGGCACATCGGTTTCATCGAAGCGCATAAAGGCAATGCTATTGCTGTCGGCACTCCAATCGAAGGCACGTACAAAGCCAAATTCTTCTTCATAGACCCAATCGGTCAAACCGTT
>WTJP01000033.1:21420-31824 GCA_011526275.1 Candidatus Arcticimaribacter sp.
GTTTCTAAAAGTATTTTCTGCTCGTCTTTTGAAAAGGAATAATCGGTGAAAAAAGGGATTTTCGCCGAGCTTGATGAATCCACCAAAACAGCGATCTCTTTTGCTGTGGCATAATCATACATAACGATTTTAGCTTGTCGATTTCTGTAATCAACTTCAATCACAGTATAGGCACTCTCGGTATGGAGTGGATGAATGGAAGCGAGGGTTTCTTGAGAGAATTCCCAGTTCCATATGGCTTCGTTAGTGAGTTGTTTCTTCTGCCCAAAAACAGTTAGGGAGAGGAAAAGAACAAAAATAGGAAGGTATGTTTTGGATTGCATAGAAATTAAATTTCCCCAAATTAATCAATTTCACAGGAATTATTTTGGCTCTTAACAAAAATTAACCCCGTACTGAAAAAGCGTATCTTTACCCTAAAAAGCGCAAGATGCAAACCCCTATAAGTGGTTTTTCTAGACTCTCGAAGGAAGAAAAAATCGACTGGATTGTTTCCCAGTATTTCAATCAAAAGCCCGAAGCAAAAGACACCCTAACCTCCTATTGGAATCAGGATGAAAAGCGTCAAGCTTTACACGACGATTTCATTGAAAATACCATTAGCAACTATTATTTACCCTTGGGTGTCGCCCCTAACTTTAACATCAACGGGGAGCTCCTCACCATTCCCATGGCCATAGAAGAAAGTTCGGTGGTAGCTGCTGCGGCAAAAGCGGCAAAATACTGGGGAGAACGCGGTGGTTTTAAAACGGAAATCATCGGGGAAGAAAAGATAGGACAGGTTCACTTTATCTACACCGGTGATGCAGCAAAGCTGGGGAGTTTTATCACTGAAATAACGCCCCGTTTTTTGGAAGATGTAAGCGACATTACCGCCAACATGATAAAACGCGGTGGTGGAATAACCGGACTGGAACTACGGGATAAAACTGCTGAAATGCAGGACTATTTCCAGTTGCATTTAACATTCCACACGGTGGACTCCATGGGGGCGAACTTCATTAACTCTTGTCTTGAAGCCATTGCCAAGCGTTTACAACATTACATCAACCAAGACGACCGTTTCACTTCTGAAGAAAAAGAAATTGAAATCGTCATGAGCATACTTTCGAATTATGTTCCCAACTGTATTGCTAAAGCTTGGGTGCGTTGCCCCATAGAGGAACTGGAAGCGGAAGAGGGCTTGAGTAAACGGGCCTTTGCCGAAAAATTTGTTCGAGCGGTCAATATTGCTCAATTGGAGCCTTACCGCGCAGTAACCCACAACAAAGGGATCATGAATGGTGTCGATGCAGTAGTTATCGCTACCGGAAATGATTTCCGTGCGGTAGAAGCTGGCGTACACGCCTATGCAGCACGCCAAGGGCAATACGGCAGTCTGTCTAAGGCGTTTATTGAAGGAGATGAATTTTGTTTCGAATTGGAATTACCCCTTGCGATAGGTACTGTTGGGGGGCTCACTAAATTACACCCCTTGGTAAAATGGTCGATGGAATTGTTGGGCAATCCTTCCGCCAAGGAACTCATGCAAATTATTGCAGTGGCTGGACTGGCGCAAAACTTTGCTGCTGTTCGCTCCTTGGTGACCTCGGGCATACAAAAAGGCCACATGAAAATGCATTTGCTTAATATTCTGAATCAATTGAATGCTAACGATTCGCAAAAAGAAAAAGCGATAGAACATTTCAAAACCACCGCTGTGAGTTACAGCGCTGTAGAAAACTTTTTGCAAAGCGTGTGATGAAAGAGTTCTTTAGTCAAGGAAAGGTGCTTTTAACGGCAGAATATGCCGTTTTGGAAGGAGTGAAAGCCTTGGCTTTACCCACCATCAAAGGGCAATCGCTCACAGTAAAAACCACCGAAAGCCAATCGATTGTTTGGAAGGCTTTTACCCATGATGATCAATTGTGGATTGATGCTGCCTTTGATTTTCAATTCCGTTGTATTTATGCTGGTGACACCTCGCCTAAAGTCATAGAGAAATTGGTGCTCATCCTCCAAGCCATGGAGACGCTTTCTCCTTCTTTTTACAAGAGGGGAGTAGAAATCACCACCCGCTTGGATTTCCCACAAGATTGGGGGCTGGGCTCCTCTTCTACTTTGATCAATAATTTAGCCCAATGGCTAAAGATCAACCCCTATATATTGTTGGAAAAAACTTTTGGCGGAAGCGGCTATGACTTAGCGGCCGCCCAAAGTAAAGGAGCTTTGTTTTACACCCGTAATGCCTTCTCCCCTACGATAGAAAAAGTAAGCTTTGATCCTCCCTTTAAGAATAACTTGTACTTTGTATATCTCAATCAAAAGCGCAACAGCCAAGAAGCCATCAAAGGCTATGCCGAGCGAAAAAGTTTAAGCCAAAGCAATAAAAAACGCCTAGAAAAAATTGGTGAAGAATTGCTGAGCTGTAAAGCGCAAGAAAACTTCAATCTTTTGTTGAAAGAGCATGAAGATATTACCGGTGCCTTTTTAGGAGAACCCCCCGTTCAAGCTCGGCTGTTCCCAGACTTTAACGGACAAATTAAAAGCTTAGGGGCTTGGGGCGGAGATTTTGTCCTAGTTTCTGGAAATCACGAGAGTCCACAGTATTTTATGACTAAAGGATTTAGCACGGTTATTTCATTTCACGAATTTATACTATAAAAAAAGCCCCCTAAATGGAGGCTTTTATATCCGTTTTTTGCTTTGTCTAGTAGTAAAGCGAGCGGTTGTCCACTACCTCACCTGATGATTCAAGTGCTTTGATGATAGCTGGAGCAATAAACTCTAGATTACGGTCGCTTAATTGCTTGGCATAAACACTGTAGTCTTCTAGATCTTCAGCTACTTTTTTGGCAGAAACTTGAAGTTTATACACCCCTCTGTTTCCTTTGATTAACTTAGATACACCGCCTTCTTCTAAGCCGAAAGCAGCCCCTACAACATAGGGCTCATATCCTGCACCAACTAAAGTTCCACTCTTCTGGTTTACAGCCAAGGCGTTCACTACCTCAACCCCATTCTTTGCAGCGAGATCTTCAAGGCTTCCCTCTCCACTATTTTCTTCCAAAATCATTTTGGCTTTCTTCTCTTTTAGAATAGCTTGGGTCGCTTCAACAGCAACTTCTTTTGCGCTTGCAAGTCCTTCTGGACGAGCAGCAGTTACTTGAACAATAGCGTAACCTCCGTAAGAAAGACTAAAACGCTTGATGTCACCTACGGCAGTATCGTCACTAAAGGCCCACTGCACTATGCTTCTTTGTTGTGGAAGTCCAGGTAAATTCTCGTCTAAAGCATATACGTTATCTACGTTACGCAAGGTGTAGCTATCACGCTCTGCCACGGCAGAAAAGTCTTCTTTTCCGGCATCCATTTCAAATTGTGTAGCTTCTCTAAAGACGCGGTTCGATGTTTTTTCAGAAGGAACAATTGCTCTGCTCACGTTAGCCAAAAGCACCAAGTCTTGTTTATCGGTTACTTTAACCACGTGGAAACCAAAAGGAGTCTCAACAAGTCCAACTGAACCGACACGGTTTTTATCCGCAAACTCGAAAAACTCAGGGGTCATTCCTCCCTCTTGGAAGAAACCTAAGTCTCCGGCAGTACTGCGGCTAGGTCCGTCAGAGTTAGAAATAGCGAGTACGCTAATTTTATCAGGATTTCGGCGCACTTGGCGGTAAAGATCATTGGCCAATGCCTTAGCTTCTTCCTTGGTTCTAGTAACGGTTTCGTTAGCACGTTCAGCGCCTTTGTAGGCAATTAAAATGTGGCTAGCGCGAATGTTCCCGTTCTCTTTTCGGTCGAGTAACTTTGAAATCTTTAGGGTATTGATGTCTTTGTAAGGTCCAAAAATTTCCCCTACCTCAAGGTTGTAAATGATTTCAGCATATTCTGAGGGAAGGCGTCCCTTTGGAATATAGATCGAATCAAAGCTCTCTTCTGAGTAACGATCGATGAACTCAGTCAGGTTCTTTGTGGTTTTAAATCCTTCGATGGTATCGGTTAGTTTTGAGACGTCGTTGTATTCAATACGATCGTCAGCCAAACCTTCTAGGCTATTGCGGATGATGGTTTCATCTTCTTCTGTAGCTTGCTCTAAGAAAGCAACATATTGTAAAGAACGTGAAGCATCACGCTCATACTTGGCTGCGTTCTCTTTGATGTAGGCGTTGATTTCACTTTCGCGCACCTCAAACAAACTGTCGGGAATACTGCTGTAAGGAATCTGCACATAGTTAAGGTCAACATTATCTGCCTCTAAGTGGTACTGAATTTTGGCTTCACGTTGGGTAACTCCTGTAGAAGATTGAATTAAGTCAAAATAGATAGACTCACGTGCAGAAGCGATGATGTTCGCCTCTTGACGTTTCCAAGTTTCATAGGCCTGAGGGTTAGTGTCGCGCATTTGAACGATAAAATCAGCGAAGAGACCAAAATCAAAGAAACCTGCTTCATTGATAAAGCGGCTGTCGGTGATGATTGATTCAGTAGAAGAAACTACTTGCTCAATTTGATCTTTTCCTGCGTCAATCCCAAGGATGTCAAATTCTGTTTGAAATAACTCATTGCGTAAGTACTGGTTCCAAACTACATCTACCGCTTGTAAAGTAGTATAACCGTAGGTACGTTCGGTTTGGTCCACCAACAAACGGAAGTTTTCTAATGGAATTTCTTCTCCATTGATAATTCCGATGGGTTCATTTGGTCCAGCATCGCCAGATCCGTTCCCAAAAGCGCCCGAGATTACAAAAGCAAATAAGGCTAGTCCTATTACTAAAATCAAAAAGATTGATCGCTGTCTAATTTTACCAAGTATGGCCATTCGAATGGTTTTTTTGTATTGATTGCGAAAGTACAACTTCCTCTGCAATTATAAAAACCTAAAAACAAGGGGAAACGCCCCGTTTTTTTGGCCCTTTAGTCAGTAGTTTGTTGAAGTTCTACCCGTTCTATTTTCGTCGCTGTTACTTGGGTGACTTTTAGGGTGTAGTCGTCTAAACTAATCTGCTGTCCTTCAGCGGGTATATCTTCGGTCAAATGCACGATTAGACCGCCTAAAGTCTCGTAATTTTCATTTACAGGCAATTGCAAATCATAGGTAGCATTGAGGTAGTCTATTTCCAGACGAGCAGAAAAAACATAGTGCCCCTCGCTCAATTTTTTTTCAAAGTGATCTACCTGATCGTGTTCATCTTCAATTTCTCCAAAGAGTTCTTCAAGTATGTCTTCCAAAGTGAGTAAACCAGCTGTTCCGCCATACTCGTCTAACACTACCGCAATACTCTTTCTCTTACGGGTTAAACGGTTCAGCACCTCATTGATGGGGTTGGGTTCATGAACAAATTCTACAGGCAAGAGAATCTCACGGATGGATTTGGGTTGTTTCAACATCTCAAACGCATGAACAAAGCCAATGATATCGTCGATGGTATCGTCGTAAATAGGAATTTTAGAAAAGCCTGTGGAAGCAAAAAGTGCTCGGAGTTCGTCTATACTTTTTTCTTTTTCCAGTGCAACTACTTCAGCACGGGGAACCATCACTTCTCGTGCTTTCACTTTGGTAAAAGCCAAGGCGTTTTGAAAAATCTGTATTTCAGAATCGAGTTGGGCTTTGTTTTCAACCCCTTCCACTTGTTCCTCGATATAGTCGCCTATCTCAATTTTAGAAAAAGGCAAGTCCAAGGTTTTTGCATCGGTCTTGAACATCCAACGTAAAAGCAGGTTGGTCAATTTCAGCACAAAGAGACTCACTGGCGAAAAAACAGCATGGAAAAATGCTGCAGGTAAAGCGAAAAACTTGACGAGCTGGTTGGCGTAGAGTTGAAAAAACACCTTGGGAAGAAATTCAGCTGTAATCAATATTACCCCGGTAGAAATCAAGGTTTGATAAAAAAGAATTTCCAAAGGGAGTTCTGCGTCTAGCAGGGAAGGAAAGAACACTTTGATGATCTTTTCCCCCATAAAAATTCCATAAATCACCAGTGCCACATTGTTACCCACCAACATGGTGGTGATAAAACGCGAAGGGTTTTGACTGATGAAGCGCAGCAAGCGCGCGTTTAAACTCAGCTTGTTTTTTTCAATCTCAAGGAAAATACGATTCGATGAAACGAAAGCGATTTCCATGCCCGAGAAAAATGCCGAAAGGAGCAAACAAAGCAGTATACTACTGTCCTCTATATCCATTTAGGGTTTTCGCCGATTAAATTTTTTGCGGTAATGACTACGAAAGAAATACATGAATACAGCCAAAGCTGCAAAGCCGAGAAACAAATAGGCTTTTTCGGGTCGAACGGTCCAAAGCGCAATGGCTTCTTTCACCGAAATAACGGCGATCACAATGTATAATATTTCGGAAATGCGATAGGCTTTCATGGGCTTTCTTCTTCTTGAACGGCAACCGTTCCCGTTAATTTTCCTGTTTTAAATTTAGTAAATTCTTTGTTGGTATCCAATCGGGTAGCGACCACATCGTATTCTGGACTCGAAAAGTTGAAGGTCTCTTCGGTGAAAATCCATTCGGCATCAGCGTCCCAAAAAAGCTGTGGGGTCTCCAAAGTGCTTCCGTCACTCCCTTTGAGCATAACGTTGCCTTGAAGGTCAATAATCCCGGTATTGTTATAGAGAATACCATAATCTGCTAGGATGATATTTTCCTTATCGGCTTCATCGAGAAAGACCACTTTAAGCCCTTTGGGAAAGGTGGAATGCTTTAGGGAAAGATTGGTGTAGTCGTGGTGTTCCTCTGCGGTGAGAATAGCCTTAACCTGAAGGGAATCGGTATAGACCATGCGCACTTGATAGGCCACTGCAGCAGGTTCGCCAATGACTTGCTTCTCATTGATGGCCGCTTCGCGCTCTTCGTCGCAAGCACAAAAAAAGGTTGCCAAGAGTAAGGCAACCTTTAGTTGATATGTTATCCCTAAACGGGGCATTGTTAGAGAGTAGGTACTTTAACGCTCGTTCCGATCCAGCAGGAGAAGGTAACACTTGCTCCTTCTTTACCTTCCGTAAAGATGTCGGTTTTACTAGGAGCGCGTCCTTCATAACTTTTGGCGGTCTTTAAAGCTGCTTTTTTGATAGAAGCATCCACTTTGGCAGCTTTTCTTGCAGTGTTGGCGGCTAACCAATATACTGCACGCTTGTCAAATTGGGTATCACCACAATCATTTGCACTGCTGGCGTAAAGGTTGGCAATCAATAAATAAGCTTTTCCAAGTGAGGGTTGGTAACTCAACGCTTTGTTGGCATAGCTACGTGCTTTTGACTTACGCCCTTTGGCTTTTAATTCTAAAGCAATCTTGTAAAGGGTTTTTGCTTTTTTGTAGGGGTCTTTCTCCAAGGCGATAGACTCTTCGTAGTAGCGTAAGGCTTCAGCACTGTTCCCGCGCTTATCGTTTAAGATCCCGAGATAGTAAGCCGAATTAGCCGATGGCTCTAGTCCGTGTAATGCTTCTACAATGGTAACGAAAAGTGGATCGTCGGCACAATCTTTACTTTTCATTCGCCCAGCAGCACGGTTCAACCAAACGGCATTCCCTTTGTTTTCTTCAAAGTTGCTTTGGTACAATGGAATCAAGTTTTCACAGCTTGATTCTTGTGCAATAATAGCGTCTAAGTTCTTAAGAAATACCCCAATTGCATTGGAGTTGATATCATAAACACGACGGCGTTTTAAGTCTTTTGTGCTTAAAGCTTCGCCACTTTCTTCTTTCTTTAAGATTTTGTCCAAACGCTTGGCGAGGTTAGTCCCTTCCACTTCGAACTTTTCAGAGACCTCTTCATACTTGTCGAAAAGCATAGCCATGGAAACGCTGTTGTCTCCCGACTTATAGATGTCATAAAGTGTTTTGAAGTAGTTGTACAAACGCTTAGGGTTCGTGAAACTCTTGGCATCTTCTGTATATGCCTTGTCAAAAACAGCATAGATTTCTTGGGGAGTTCCCATTTTCAAATCGATCATGTTTTGCGCCTTACTCGATAAAATATCCCCAACTTTACTTCTTCCTTGTTTGGTTGGGAAATACTTGATCCAATCATCATAAAGGGCAATCAAATCAGCTTTAGCAGAAGCTTCACCATTTTTGATACGGTCTTTTAAAATACGCTCACCGTAAGAGTAGATCGCCACGTTCAACGAAGGGCAATCGTTCTTTACTTTCGCCCATGGCTCATAGGCGGCAGCGTAATTCTTCACTTTCGCATTTTCAGCAAAAATGGATAAATTTTGAAGGCATTCTTGATTGTCTTGTGCAAAAAGCTGCCCCGATGTTAAAACCGCTAGAGCGAGCAATAAGTGTACATACTTTTTCATCTTCATTTATTAATTGTATTGTCTTTTTATAAACCACAAATCGTTTAGGGAAAGTCCAGCGCGAACGGTCCAAAAACGCTCTCGCACTAAACCGGCTTCGTTCACCCCGCGTTCTCCTAGTTCTACCCCAATGTTAAAATTGGAAAAACCGGAAACATTATTGGCGCTATAGAAACCTCCCAACGGTAAACTAACACCAAAGGATATGCCAGTTTCGTCTAAAGGAATATCGTTGATCAAAATTCCCGACATTTCTTGGCGGTAACCAGCACGAATAGCCACGCGTTTCCAATAACTGGTTATGGAACTGTAGTTGGGGATGAACATCCCACCAACAGACAGTCTACTGCTGTCTTGGTATTCGATATTGTTAATGCTGATAAAGGGGTTGGAGAAGTTCGCCGAGTTGACTTCGGTGTATTGCGCCCCCAATAACCATTTCTTGTTTTGTCCTATGCTAATCCCGTAAGAGAGTTCATCTCCGATGGTTAAATTCACTTCGGCTAAATCACGTGAGGCTAGATCAACTTCTTGGAAAGAACCCAAATCTTGTGTCGTTAACGAGCGTGTAAAATAGGTTTGCTCGTTTTTTGACGTAATGTTGTGTTCCGGGCTAAAACTTCCATAAGCATCTACACTAACTTTACTTCCTAATGGCAACTTTAAGTGCGCTGAGTATTGACTGTGAAAGCCTGATAGGGCTGAGCTGTTTGCGATATACGTACCAAAATCAATACCTTCTTCTTGTCGTGAGGCTTGGGTATTGATGGTCCCAAAATTATATACAAAACTTGCGCCCAGATTAAAACCTTTAAACAAGGGTAAACCAACCGAGAAAAAAGTGCGGTTGAGCCCTCCATTTCCTTCAAAACGATTGAGAACGTCGGAAGTGGTATCATCATCTAAACCTTCAAAAGACTGCAAACGGTAGCCAACCGAAGAATACGGCATAATTCCAAAGCTAAACCCAAAACGCTTGGTTGGAATGGAGACAGCGATGTAGTCCATTGAACTAGAGGTCACATTTTCTTCTGCTTCAACAGAACTCAATTGGGTGTTTTTATAATGCACTCCAACCGAGAAGGTGGTGAGTTTAAGTTCACCTAAACTGGCTGGATTGTTGATGTTGGCGTGGATAGAATCGGCATAAACACTTAATCCTCCCATCATACGATCAATGGCATTACCACGGAAAGTGACATCACCTAAGCCACCGAGAGAATAGGGAGAAGCCGTGCTGTTTTGAGCAGCAACAACAGTGGTCACCATCACAGTAAAAATGAGGAGAATGTTTTTTAACATCAATATTTATTGTATTCCAGTATATAATCCAAACCTTCCGCTAGAAAATTCGGCTCGGCAAATATGGTGTTTTTTACGGTTTTAGACAAGTGTAGCGCGTCTCCTCCTGTTAAAATAACTGTTAAAGGAGTATATTTTTGACTCAGCTGGTTTATTTGTCCCTCGATTTCATAAATCACCCCCTGCATTACCCCGGTCGCTATAGCTTCTTGGGTGCTTGTTCCCACCGCATTGTTTTGTTCCTTGGGAGTACACAAAGGCAACTTCCCGGTAAAAGTGTGCAAAGCTTTAAAACGCATTTGTATTCCGGGACTAATGGCCCCGCCCAAATAAACCCCCTTGGCGGTGAGCAGATCAAAGGTTAAACAACTGCCTGCGTCAATGATCAAGCAATTTTGCTTGGGGTATTTCTTTACGGCAGCGGCTACCAAGGCCAAGCGATCGTCCCCCAAAGTTGAAGGAGTAGTGTAATTCGATTCAAAAGGAAAACGCAACGACTTTAGCGCGTGGACATTAAAATTCGGGAAATAAGCTTGCCATTTTTCTGCAGTATGTTTCCCGCGAACGTCTGAATAAATCAACTGTTGCAAGGCAGGATATTTAGCGCGCAACTTTTCTTCAAGCGTGCTAAGCTCCTCAACTACACCCATTTCGAGCCATTGCCCTTGGTTGGAGACAACATATTTTACTCGGGTGTTTCCACTATCGATTAAAAGTCGCATGCCCAAAGGTAAGAAAGCCGTGGCTTCTTTTCTTTAAAAAATGTTTTGGGGAGTATGAAAAAGGACGTTATATTTGCACCACAATTG
>WTJP01000105.1 GCA_011526275.1 Candidatus Arcticimaribacter sp.
AAAAGCTTTTTTCTTCTTGCGGTCGATGTCCACGATTCCCCAGTACTCTTCATTTGGTGCGCCGTCATAGGGGACACCGGTACTGAAAGGGGCCCAACCCCCTTGGTCTTGTTGATCGGGGTTTCCTGCCTTCCACCAGCCATCGGTGAAGGAAAACAGTGCTACGCCATTGATGAGGTCTTTGCGCGCAAAGATTTGGTCCAAGATTACGGCAGTAGCATCGGCTTGTGCGTCTTCATTTACCCCAGCACTATAACTGTCTTTTTCAGCAGCCATAAAACTATCGGCACCGGCTTCCGAGAAATAAAGGGGTAAATCACTGCGCTTTTCCCATTCTTCAATTAGACTTCCCGGTTGGTCCCAGCGATACACATTTACACCCCAAAGATCAATGTTGGGGTTAGCGCTTAAAACTTCTTCCGTAGGAATTTCTCCATGAGCAGTAGCTACAGGGTGGTTTTTGTCGAGCGCTTGGATGGCTGCTGCGGTGCTGTTGAGCGCCTTGTACCAAGTTGCGATGTCTCCCCCAAACCACTCGGGGTGGTAGTTGTATTCATTCCCTAATTCCCAGAATAAAATGGCGGGGTGATCTTTATATTTTTTGACATAGTCGAGTGCGGTCCCCGAGGCAATGTCATAGACACCATTTTGGTTGTATCCAAAGCCTACAATGAGTTGGATGCCTGCTGCGTTGAGTCGATCCAAGACTGCGCTATCGTCTACAGGCTCATACACCCGAATGGTATTGATGCCCGCCTCCAACATTAAGGCGATGTCTTGTTCGAGGGTTTCAAAACTGCGCACCTCCTTTCCCTTGGGCACGGGGTGGTAGCAAATCCCTTTAATCAAGTAAGGACTGTCGTTGAGGAGCAATTTGCTTCCCTCGGTACGCACAAGTTTTGTTTGCGCATTTAAGCTGAAGGAAAACAACAGTATGTAAACGAGTAGATTTCTCATTCTGATTTAGATTTTGGCGTTAATACAGTCGCCCAAACGGCCGCTTGATCTCCAGCAAAGGTTTTTTGAATTGCTGGGCCTTTGTCTTCTCGGCTTAGGCCTTGGAGTAGCTTTTGGTCAACGGCTTCCCATAAGGCATATTTTGCTTTCCCTTCCACAGTAAACAATCCAAAGTTATTTTCTGTAGCGTTGGGGCCATTGGGGTCTTTCCAAGGTTCATCGAAGGCAGAAAAATAGACCGTTGTCACCTTGTTTTCTTTTGACCAGCGGTTGATTTTATTGTAGTAGAGGGCTTGTTTTACTTCGTCTGCAGCATGTGAGCCCTTAGGGCCGTATAAACCGTCCGACACCGACGCCCATCCCGTTTCCCCAATGTGAATGGGTTTATCTATACCCAAGGATTGCATATAGGCTTTAACTGCTTCAAATTGTGCGGTTGCGTGTTCCAAAGCTCGATCCATGGCGGCATCTACACGTTTTTCGGTAGAAAGAGCGTCCATTCCCGTTTCTTCCAGCCAAAAATCTGCATTGTAGTGGGAGTCATGGAAAGGATAGGTGTGGATAGAGAGATAGTCTACTGCCTGCATAAGCGCTGTTAAGTCGGCCTTGTGGTAGGATGCATCTGCCCCTCCCCAAGAAGCAAAATTATCGGAACTGGTAATCCATACATCGGCTGGGAGATCTCCTTTTTGCTTTCGCTCTTGCAGGTAATTCACCCAATGTAAAATGACTTTAGGCTGCACAAAATAGCTGCTTGCCCAGTGTACCATGGCCTCATTCCCCACGGCTATGATTTTAATGATATCGGGGTATTGTTTGCTGAGTGCAATTGCCCGTTCAATCTCATTGCTATTGTTCTCAAGGTTTTCTTGCTCGTGATCGGGTTGTGCTGTCCAAGCATCTTTACAGTCGATCCAAGTCCCCAACATGAGGTACATTTCGAAAGTCGGATCTTCTGCTTTGATTTCTGCTATAGCGCGAATCAAATTGGGCGTGTGTTCAAACTGCAGGTTGTAGGTGCGCAACAAACGGTAACCTAAGGCGTGGAGAATGCGCACATCGTTTTTGAGTTGTGCAAGCGTGGGCTGAATTTCCCGTGTCGTATCGCGATA
>WTJP01000138.1:0-7460 GCA_011526275.1 Candidatus Arcticimaribacter sp.
AATTGATTATCCGATCGAATTCCTCTGCGGTTGATTTTGCATTACTCAAGGATGGAAAACTAATTGAGCTCAACAAAGAGGTAGACGACAACAAATTCTCGGTCGGCGATATTTTCTTCGCCAAAGTCCGAAAATCTGTTTCAGGTCTCAATGCAGCTTTTGTCAATGTAGGTCACGAAAAAGATGGTTTCTTACACTATCATGACCTCGGGCCAAAACTGCCTTCTATGTTGAAATTTATTAAACAAGCAAGTACAGGTAAAACAAGAGATTATCTGCTCAAAAACTTTAAGTATGAAGCAGATATCGAAAAAACAGGAAAAGTTAGCGACATCCTGAGCTCGAACCAACACATTCTAGTTCAAGTCGTTAAAGAGCCCATTTCGACAAAGGGTCCGCGCATTAGTTCAGAGTTATCTCTGGCCGGACGCTACATGGTGCTCGTTCCATTTTCAGACCGCGTTTCCATTTCACAAAAAATAGAGGACCGCGAAGAAAAAAACAGATTAAAGCGCTTGGTACAAAGCATTCGCCCAAAGAATTTTGGGGTCATCATCCGTACCGTAGCAAAAGACAAAAAAGTGGCCGAACTTGACGCCGACCTTCAGCAGTTATTAGGACGCTGGAAAAAGATGTGTGCAAGTTTGTCGAAAATCAATAAATTCCCCACTAAAGTGTTGAGCGAAATCAATCGCTCTTCGTCCATTTTACGGGATATTTTTGACGATTCTTTCACCGGAATCCACGTAGACGACAAAGGCCTGTTGGAAGAAGTCCAAGATTATCTTGAGACCATTGCTCCAAAAAAGAAGAACATTGCCAAACTATACACCAACCACCTTCCCATTTTTGAGAAGTTTGGAATTGAGCGTCAAATTAAGACCTCTTTTGGCAAGACTGTTTCTATGCAAAAAGGAGCCTATTTGGTGATAGAACATACCGAAGCATTGCACGTGATAGACGTCAATAGTGGAAACCGTTCCAATAAAGCAAAAAGTCAAGAAGACACCGCCATGGAGGTCAATATGATCTCTGCCACAGAAATTGCGAGACAATTGCGTCTTCGCGATATGGGAGGCATTATCGTGGTCGATTTTATCGACCTCGCCTCGGGAGAAAACCGGCGAAAGCTTTTTGAGCATCTCCGCGATGAGATGAGTAGTGACCGAACCAAACACAAAATCCTTCCTCCCTCGAAGTTTGGTCTCATTCAAATTACTCGTCAACGGGTTCGTCCAGAGATGAACATCAAAACCAAAGAACCCAATCCTAATATCAATGGAGAAGTCGAAGCTCCAATTGTTTTACTTGATAAAATCAACGCAGACCTTAACAAAATTGTTAAGCATGCTAAGCATCGAAAAAAGAAGATACACCTTCACGTGCATCCTTTTATCGCTGCCTACCTCAACCAAGGCATTTTTTCCATTCGGATGAATTGGTGGTGGGAGCACAAAAAATGGGTGACAATCGTCCCCCGCGATGCTTACCAATACCTACACTATCGTTTTAGTGATAAAAACAATAAAGCGATACGTGCGTAAAAACCAAGCGGCATTCCTTTAGAATGCCGCTTTTTTTGTGGAATAAAGTATCTTCGTAGCATGCAAAAACAACGGGTATTTACCCTCGAAGAAGCGCAAAAAAAGCTAGAACACTACTGTGCCTACCAAGAGCGATGCCACCAGGAGGTAGAGCAAAAACTTCGGCAAATGAAGATGATTCCCACGGCTATTGACCGCATTATTGGGCACCTCATCGAACACAACTACCTCAATGAAAGCCGCTTTGCCCAAAGTTTTGCCCGCGGGAAATTCCGTATAAAAAAATGGGGGAAAGAACGCATTTTGCGGGAGTTGAAACTGCGCAATATCTCGCCCTACAACATCCGACTGGCTTTTAGAGAAATTCCTGAAGCAGATTACCTTTCCACCCTAGAAAGCTTGGCCGATAAATTTTGGCTTGCCAATGCTTCCCGCGAAAAACAACTGCAGAAAAAGAAAGTCTACAACGCCTTGCGCTACCGCGGCTGGGAAAGTGAACTTATTTTTGCAGAAATTAAGCGTTTAGAAAACGACCTGTAGGCCTAAAAGACCGTTGCCCAAGGGCATGGGAACCAAGTTGCTTTCGCTATACACTTCGTTGAAGATGTTGTTGGCCATAAAGCTCACGACCAAATCTTTTAACTGCCACTGTATTCCAAAATCCACCACTTGATAGGCCTCTTGTAATGGACGTTCGGCATGTTTAATGGCGATATTCCCACGGAGGTTTTTGGTGATACTCCCACGGTAATTAAGCGTTAAATGATGACGCAAACTGTTGATGGTATAGCGTGAAAAAGCCAGATTAATCGCTTTTACATCGTCGTTTAAATAGGTATATCCCAATGAAAATTGCTGGGCTTGTTGCCCAATGGTAAACTGTGTATTGGCTTCTACTTCTACCCCTGTTGTATTGACCTTACGGATGTTGGTCGCTTCAAAGCGTCCTTCTTCGCTTGGTCGTACATAGTCGATTAAGTTCTCTGCCGCACGGTGGAAAACCGCAGTAGTCAATTGAAATCCATTGGTGTTCCAACGCCAACCCAATTCGGTGGTTAATGCCTCTTCAGGCTTTAAATCTTCATTCCCCAAGGTAGTGGGATCGCTGTAATACAAATCGGTAAAGGTGGGAATGCGGTAGGTATAACCTGCATTGGCGTATAATCGTGCGCTGTCGCTTAAACGGTACCCAATATCTACTCCAGGGAAGAATTGCGTTCCAAAATCGGTATAGTTGGTTAGCGCCAAACCTGGCGTAATATCGAGGGCATTGTCGAGCAGTTGAAAACGATGCTCAGCAAAGAGGGTCGTCATGATGCGATCGCGATCACCTAGATTATTACTGGCGATACTCACACGGGCGACATCTACCCCTAGTCCTGTGGTTCCAAGTGCATTGGAATTCGATGCGTCGAGGGCGGCACCCACTTTATGGGTGATGTGCAAGTTGCGGTAAATGGATGGGTTACTACGTACAAAAATATACTCGTCTTGACCTCTTCTCCAGTAGACTCTAGGCTTCAATAGCCAATTCCCTTTATTGATGCGAGAAGAAAAAGCCAAAAGACTTCCTTGGGTTTCTTCATATTGATCGGCATAGGTCGGCAAAGCATAGAAACCATTGGCGCCAAATTTACGTTCAGAAAAGGAGGCTATAAATTCAATGGGAGTCTTGTCTTTATTGAATTCCCCTTTTAAGAAAAATTGTTCGTTGGTAAAATCGGTATTGTAGCGATAACCTTCTGCAGTCTTGCGCGTGTAGTGGGCAATAATCCCTGCTTTTTCGTTCGATGAACCAAGGGTGAATTCCGTGTTAAACTGACCAAAAGAACCCGCCTGAGCGGTTACAATACCATTGGTGTCAATAGATGATTTGGTCACAATATTGATCGCTCCAGTAAAGGCATTTTGGCCAAATACGCGTGCGGCAGGACCTTTTACAATTTCAATGCGTTCGATCACTTCTAGCGGTAAAGCTAGGTTCATACTGTGATGTCCAGTTTGTGCATCGTCGAGTTTTACACCGTCGATGAGTAATAAGGTTTGATCGAAACTTCCCCCGCGAATGTAAAGATCGGCTTGCATACCCGCGATCCCGCGACGACGAATGTCAATCCCGGCTACCTGCTGCAACAAGTCTGCCACCGTGGTTACCCCCGATTGGCGAATCGCAGCCTTGCTGATGATTTGAATGGTTCGTGCATTTTCCTGAAGCGGAAGGTCAATACGGGTCGAAGAAACAATGACCTCGTTGAGTTGTTTTGTGGCAATACTGTCTTTGGCCTGTTGAGCCATTAAAATTTGAGCACAACAGAATACAGCTAGAATTGAAATTCGCATAATGGTTTGATTTTGTAGGTTGATTTGGAGGAACGAAGGGCAACTGCTTAGTCGCTCAACAAGATAATTTTGTTGTCGCTTACCTCAACAGTTCCTGAAGTAATGGTGTAAAGTGTTTCGTCTTTAGCGACCGATTCGAATTGGTCTTTAATGCTTTCGTCTAAGCTAATGCTTCCCTTGATTTTAACTACTCCTGCTTGGAGGGTAGAAACAATAGGAGCGTGGTTTTCCAACAATTGGAAACTCCCATTGGTTCCGGGGAGGGTGAGGGCTTCAATCTCCCCGGAAAATAAGGTGGCTTCTGGTGAAATAATTTCCAAGTACATGTCTTACTCTTCAGATAACATTCTTTCTCCAGCTTCAATGGCTTCTTCGATCGAACCTTTTAAGTTAAAGGCTGCTTCAGGAATGTGGTCTAATTCCCCATCCATGATCATGTTGAACCCTTTGATGGTTTCTTTAATATCTACAAGAACTCCTGGGATTCCCGTAAACTGCTCGGCTACGTGGAAAGGTTGCGACAAGAAACGCTGCACACGACGCGCGCGTGATACGGCTAACTTATCTTCCTCTGAAAGTTCTTCCATCCCCAAGATGGCGATGATATCTTGTAATTCTTTATAGCGCTGTAACAACTCCTTAACGCGTTGTGCACAGTTGTAGTGATCGTCTCCTAAGATTTCTGGCGTAAGGATACGTGAAGTAGAATCCAATGGATCTACAGCTGGGTAAATTCCGAGCTCGGCAATTTTACGCGACAATACAGTAGTTGCATCTAAGTGGGCGAAAGTGGTCGCTGGTGCAGGATCCGTCAAGTCATCTGCTGGTACATATACTGCTTGTACCGATGTAATGGATCCTTTTTTGGTCGATGTAATACGCTCTTGCATGGCTCCCATTTCTGTGGCCAAGGTGGGCTGATATCCTACCGCAGAAGGCATACGTCCTAACAGTGCCGATACCTCTGATCCTGCTTGTGTAAAACGGAAGATGTTATCGACGAAGAAAAGAACGTCTTTCCCTTGTCCGTCTCCAGCACCATCACGGAAATACTCAGCAATAGTCAAACCAGAAAGGGCTACACGTGCACGTGCTCCTGGGGGCTCGTTCATTTGTCCAAAAACAAAGGTTGCTTTTGAATCTTTCATAGCGGCTTTATCTACCTTGGTAAGGTCCCAGCCTCCTTCTTCCATGGAGTGCATAAAGTCATCTCCATATTTTATAATTCCAGACTCCAACATCTCGCGCAACAAGTCGTTTCCTTCACGTGTACGCTCACCAACTCCAGCAAATACAGAGAGACCTCCGTGCCCTTTGGCAATGTTGTTAATCAATTCCTGAATCAATACTGTTTTCCCTACACCTGCTCCACCAAAGAGACCAATTTTACCTCCTTTGGCGTAAGGCTCGATCAAGTCGATTACCTTAATCCCGGTAAACAAGACCTCAGTCGAAGTTGATAATTCGTCAAAGGCAGGAGCTTCACGGTGAATGGGTAGTCCGTCTTCACCAGCTTTGGGTAAATTACCTAAACCGTCAATGGCGTCTCCAATAACGTTGAAAAGACGACCATAAACCTCATCTCCAATGGGCATTTGAATGGGGTTCCCCGTTGCGGTAACGACTGCTCCACGGCTAAGACCGTCGGTCGAATCCATCGAAATGGTACGAACAGTATCTTCACCAATGTGAGATTGTACTTCTAAAACGAGCGTTCCGCCAGCGGCTTGAACCTCAAGAGAATCATAAATGCGTGGAAGTGTGTTTTCTTTTCCTTCGAAAACAACGTCTACAACAGGTCCGATTATTTGTGCGATTTTTCCTGTACTAGATGCCATGTGATTTTTGTTTAGCTATAGTGGTAATTCGGGTGCAAATATAGTCTTTCCTCCTGTAAAACGCTTTTAGAATAGATTAATTTTCACCTTTTTTGGTGCATTTTTTAGGGAATTTTATCTTTACCTAATCCAGTCCAAGAACATGACCACTTTTTACCGCATAATTCGTTTTATTTTCAAGCATTACAACCCCATTTATTTTCGGAATTTTCGGGTAATTGGAAAGGAAAACATCCCCCAAGACGGTGCCATTTTATTTTCCCCAAACCATCAAAACGCCTTGCTCGACCCTTTGTTGGTTGGAACTACAGCAAATCAATCCATTCATTCCCTCACACGAAGCGATGTTTTTGGCGGGCCACTACAATGGTTTCTCGACGCGATGCAAACCCTACCTGTTTATCGCATACGCGATGGTTATAGCCAACTCAAAAACAACGATGAAGTCTTTGAACGCTGTTATGAAATATTAGGTCAAAAAAAGCATATGATGATGTTTTCAGAAGGGCGTCATCACGAAGAACACTATCTACTTCCCCTTTCTAAAGGAAGTTCACGCTTGGTTATGGAAGCCCAGCTTCGCCAGCCCAAGCATGCGATTTATCTCCAGCCCGTGGGGTTAAACTATGGTCACCACCTATACGCACAAAACGATTGCGTGGTAGTTTTTGGAAAACCCATCGATGTACGGAAATATGTGGACGCCTACCATGCGCAAGCTGCCAAAGGGCTGAACACTTTGCGAAAGGATTTGCAAATCGCTATGGAAGCTTGCCTATGGCTCCCAAAAAACGATGAATACTATACCAACAAAAAACCCTTTATCAACCGAAAAAACACCAAACTCCCTTTCGATGTCTTAAAAAAAGAATTGGAAAAAGAGCAACCTCAGCTAAAAAGAGCAAATAGAAAAACCGTCTTTGATCAGCTAATGGTCGGCTTGTTTAGTCTCCCTAATTTGCCCTTTCACTTGACGATAAGGTGGTTGTTAAGCCTGTTTAGAGACCCCGTATTTTATGGCTCCATGAACTATTTAGGCAGCTTCTTTTTTTGTTTGTGCTGGTGGACGCTTGGTGCTGTTGGCTTTACGCAAGCTGTTGGTCTTTTCTGGGGAATTTCATTCTTAGCGTTATCCATAAGCAGTCTTTATCTTCGACAGCTTTTTGTCAATAGAAGTTTATAATCAGATTTTCTTATGGTTTTGACGCAAACAAGCCTCAATCACGCGAAAATAAATTCTTTTGGTAAACGATTATCGTTTTTTACTATGTTGTTTTATTTTTTATAGTTTATTCTGATATATTAGTTTTATTGAGAAAAGTGAAAAGAAAAAAAGGGGCTATCTTTGTCGCATGAAAGATGTCGTAATCATTGGTGCAGGACCCATTGGCCTAGCCTGTGGAATTGAAGCAAAAAAGAAAGGTCTCGATACCCTTATCCTAGAAAAAGGGATGTTGGTAAATTCGATTTACAACTATCCTCAAAACATGACATTCTTCTCCACCTCAGACCGATTAGAGATTGGCGAAGTTCCTTTTATCTCGCACAATCCAAAACCCACCCGAGCAGAAGCGCTAGAATATTACCGCAGGGTAACAACCAACTGGGAGCTTTCCCCCCAACTCTATGAAGGGGTAGAACGTGTGGAAAAAATAGCCGATGGCTTTCAAATTAAAACACCCAAAGCAGTCTATCAAACAAAGAACATTGTTCTCTCTACGGGCTTTTACGATTTACC
>WTJP01000138.1:7560-8619 GCA_011526275.1 Candidatus Arcticimaribacter sp.
CGTATTGAAGAAGGGAGTATCGCCGCTTATTTTGAATCGGAAATCCTTGAGATAACCCCCACCACGGTACGGATAAAAACTCCAGCGGGAACGAAAGAGCTGCAAAACGATTTTGTATTGGCCATGACCGGCTACCAACCCAATTTCTCCTTGCTCGAATCCCTAGGGGTAAACTTCCAAGACGATGAATTTAAAACCCCCATTTACGACCCCACGACCATGGAATCCAATCAAAAGGGGGTTTACTTGGCCGGGGTAGTTTGTGGCGGACTTAAAACCAATAAATGGTTCATTGAAAATTCACGTATTCACGCGGAACAAATCATGCAGGCCATTACACTAGCTTAGCCAAGGCCAAAATACTTCCTAGGTGAATTCCGTCGTGAAAAAGCACAAAATTTTGTGTGGTCTCCACACTGTCTAAAACCATATTGGTTGACGTAGTGTAAGACTTCATTTCACTAAAACGGTTTTGCGCAAGGTCGGCTTCAAACTGTTCGTAGGTCGAGAAAAGTGCTGCATCTATGGCGGCTACTTCTTCAGCAGTGTAGTCGCGTTCTGGTTTACTGCCTTTGGCAAAAGCTGTCACCCATTCATCGGGAACATTCATCGCCAAGCCCGACCGTTTATACATGAGTAATTGGTGGGTAACCATGGTGTGTGCAATGTTCCAAAGAATGTTATTATTAAAGCCTTCAGGCACAGCGTTGAGTTGCTCTAAACTGAAGTGCTTTAGGTAGTGATGGAAGATTTTTCGGTTGTGAAGCTGAATAGCCAGTTGCGTTTTCATAAATATATTTTTCTAAAAATACATATTTTAGAGCTAGCTCATTACATTTACGTTATGCAGGTACTCATCGTCGCCGATTCCTTTAAAGAAAGTTTAGATGCAGGGCAAGTCGCTGGGGCGATTGCTGCAGGACTGAACAAAATACAACCCCAGTTGACACCCCACTGTATTCCTTTTTCTGACGGTGGCGAAGGTGCTTTGAGCGTACTAGAAAAACATGCCAAAGGAGCATTGGTAGCCTGTGAAACTGTTGACGCCTTGGGGCGCCC
>WTJP01000023.1:0-2628 GCA_011526275.1 Candidatus Arcticimaribacter sp.
GCCAAATTAGGGAAGAGTTTAAAGCGTGAGTTTTCGGGCATTCCATCGCGGTATTTCCCGGTTAAACGACCAAAGCCTAGGGGAGAATAGGCTAAAAGTCCTAGGTTTTCACGCAAGCATACTTCTGAATTCCCCACTTCAAATAAACGGTTGAGGAGGTTATATGGGTTTTGTACGGTTATCATTTTTGGAAAGCCTTTTTCGGCCAGCGCTTGGCAGCGCATGATTCCCCAAGGGGTTTCGTTTGAAAGCCCAATGTGTTTGATTTTTCCTTCGTCGATGAGTTCTCCCAGCGTCCCTAAAATTTCTTCAAAATTATCTTGCCAAGGGTCGTTATCGGGCTGTCCTTTGTAGCCGCGCACGCTAAAAAAATTGGTGCGGCGTTCCGGCCAGTGGAGTTGATACAAATCCAAATAATCGGTTTGGAGTCGTTGCAAGCTCCCTTCGAGTGCTTCGCGTAAATGTTTAGGGCTGAAATGCTCGTGATCGCGGATGTGGGCGGTGTAATCGCCTGAACCGGCGATTTTCGAAGCCAACACAATTTGATCGCGTTTCCCGGTTTTCTTGAACCAAGTCCCTAAAATTCGTTCGGTATCGGCATAGGTCGCCGCTGTTGCGGGAACCGGGTACAATTCAGCTGTATCGAAAAAGTTAATTCCGCGTTCAACGGCCATATCCATCTGGGCGTGACCTTCGGCTTCTGTGTTTTGGTTACCAAAAGTCATGGTGCCTAGGCACAGTTTACTCACCTTAATATCGGTAGTGGGTAGTACAGTATATTTCATCTTAAAATCTAGTTATCGACACGTTCAAGCAGTTCGGCAATCTTATCTAGTTTGGGGGTTAGAATTACCTCTATACGTCTGTTTTTTGCTTTTCCTGCAGCAGTTTTATTTGTTGCTAGGGGAAGGTGTTGCCCTCTTCCAGCAGCGGTTAGGTTATCGGGCTTAATGCTTTTGTTCTTCAACAATAGTTTGACAATTTCAGTGGCGCGTTTGGTCGATAAATCCCAGTTACCACTCAATTTACTATCGCCCACGTAGGGATCGCTATCGGTGTGCCCTTCAATCAAAATAGCGATTTCTGGGTTGGCTGCTAAAACACTCCCCAGCTGTTTAATGGCTTGTTTACCTGTGGGGCCAACCGTCCAACTTCCCGACTGAAAGAGCAGTTTATTTTCCATGGAAACATAGACCTTTCCTCCGCGTTGTTCAACAGAGAGTCCGTTTCCTTCAAAACTGTTCAAGGCGCTGGTCAAGGCGCTTTTTAAAGCACTCATCGAGGCTTCTTTATCGGCGATCAAAGCTTCGAGTTCTTCCACGCGAGCAATGCGGGAAGAGAGTTCTTGAGTAAGTGAGTCTAAACGGCCGCGCTCATCTAAAAGTTCCCCTTCTTTGATTTGAATTTTTTCCAACAAACTGCGGTTTTCCTCAATGCTCGCTTGCAGGGCGTCGCTGCTGTTTTCTTCTAAAGCAGTATAGGCGCTTTGCAAATTGGCTAAGGTCCCTGAAGTGGTCGCTAGAAGCTGACTTTGTTTTTCATATTGCCCAACCAATTCTCCATAGTGGTAACGCAAGGAATCATAGTTTTGAATGAGTTGGTCGTGTTCTTTTTCCAATGAGCTGTGCTCCCCTTTCAACTCGGCATAGCGGTTTTCAATTTCGTTGAACATCTTGGAAGAAACGCAACTGGCCAACAAGGGGAAGAGCAAGAATACTAGTATTTTTTTCATCTTAATGTATTTATTTCTAGTGTTGAATGGCTGTGCTTCGCATTCAAATTATATCAACTTAATTCCACCACCACAGGGCAATGGTCAGAATGGTAGGCTTCGGGTAAAATATAGGCCCGGGCGATTTGTTCTCTCAGGGGTTCGCTCACCAAGGCATAGTCAATACGCCAGCCTTTATTGTTGGCACGGGCATTGGCACGATAGCTCCACCAACTGTAATGGTGAGGATCGGGGTTTAAATGACGGAAAGAATCTATAAATCCGCTTTTAAGGAACCCGTCTAACCAAGCGCGTTCTTCGGGGAGAAAACCCGAGACATTTTTGTTCCTAACAGGGTCATGAATGTCAATGGCCTGATGACAAATATTGTAATCCCCACAAATAACGAGTTTGGGGAAATCTTTTTTCAACGCGTCGATGTAGGCTTTAAAATCATCCATGAATTTAAACTTGTGGGTGAGGCGATCTACATTGGTACCTGAAGGAAGATAAAGACTGATGACAGAGCACTGATCGTAATCGGCGCGGATAACCCGCCCTTCAAAATCCATATGGTCTATCCCTGTTCCATATTCGATGTGCTTTGGGGTGCTTTTACTGAGGATAGCCACTCCGCTATACCCCTTTTTCTGGGCAGAAAACCAATAGTGTTTGTAGCCTAGTGCTTCGACGGCTTCCATGTCAACCTGCTCTTGCAAAGCTTTGGTTTCTTGAATACACACCACGTCGGCTTTTGTTGAAGCCAACCAAGAAACAAAGTCTTTTTTTAGGGCTGCGCGTATCCCGTTGACGTTATAGGAGATGATTTTCATGTTGTACTAAAATAACGATTTGTTTTGTATCTTAAGAGTGCAGTTTAACCCTTTATCTTAAAACTATGAACAGCTTTTTTAACC
>WTJP01000023.1:2728-8518 GCA_011526275.1 Candidatus Arcticimaribacter sp.
TCTTGACGGCGATAACGACGACCAACGGCGTCTTTCTCGTCATAAGTAACCGCCTGTTCCCATTTTAAGGTATCGACGATTTCACGAGCTAAATCGGGTAAACCATCTTTCTTGACCAAAGGAAGTACCGCAACTTTTGTTGGCGCTAAAACAGCGGGAAGCTTAAGGACAGTACGTTCGCTGCCGTCTTCCAATTTCTCTTCGCGCAGGGCCCAAGAGAAAACGGCCAAGAACATACGGTCGAGACCTACTGAAGTTTCTACTACATAGGGCACATAATTTTCATTGCGTTCAGGATCGAAATACTGTAGTTTTTTTCCTGAGTATTCTTCGTGACTCGAAAGGTCAAAATCGGTGCGGGAGTGGATTCCTTCGAGTTCTTTGAATCCAAAGGGGAATTTAAATTCGATATCGGCAGCCGCATCGGCATAGTGCGCTAATTTTTCATGGTCGTGGAAGCGATAGTTTTCCTCGCCCATACCCAGCGATAAATGCCATTTTAAGCGGGTAGCTTTCCATTGCTCATACCACTCTTTTTGTGAACCTGGTGGAACAAAGAATTGCATTTCCATTTGCTCGAATTCTCGCATACGGAAGATAAACTGACGCGCAACTATTTCATTACGGAAAGCCTTCCCGGTTTGTGCAATTCCGAAGGGAATTTTCATGCGAGAGGTTTTTTGCACGTTGAGGAAATTGACAAAAATTCCCTGCGCAGTTTCAGGACGAAGATAGAGGTCCATAGCCGTATCGGCAGAAGCGCCTAGCTTGGTTCCAAACATCAAGTTGAACTGTTTAACATCGGTCCAATTGCGCGAACCCGATTCTGGACAGGCAATTTCCAGCTCCTCAATGAGGGCTTTTACATCGGCCAAATCTTCTTTTTCAAGAGATTGTCCTAATCGCTTTAAAATGCTGTCTATTTTTTCTTGGTAACCCACCACACGTGGATTGGTCGCTAAGAATTGAGCTTTGTCAAAAGCATCGCCAAAACGTTTGGCTGCTTTGGCCACCTCTTTGTCGATTTTAACTTCTAGTTTGGCGCAGTAGTCTTCTACTAAAACATCGGCGCGGTAGCGTTTTTTGGAATCCTTATTGTCGATTAAGGGATCATTAAAGGCATCAACGTGGCCCGAAGCCTTCCAAGTGGTAGGGTGCATAAAGATAGCGGCGTCAATCCCCACGATATTACTGTGGAGTTGAACCATGGCTTTCCACCAATAGTCGCGGATGTTTTTCTTTAAGGCTACTCCGTTTTGAGCATAGTCATAAACGGCACTTAAGCCGTCATAAATTTCACTTGAAGGGAATACATAACCGTATTCTTTGGCGTGCGAAATGATCTTCTTAAAATCTGTCATGCTGCAAAAGTACTTCTTTTTCGTATTTTGTGCTTCTCCAAATCTCATTGAAATGTTATCTGCTTTAAAACCTATTTTCAACGATCTTTTTTCACTGTTCTTCCCGAAGCTCTGTTTGGGGTGCAAAGAAGCGCTTTTATTGCCAAAGCACTGCCTGTGTTACCGCTGCGAAATCATGCTTCCTCCCACCTATTTTCACTTGCTTAGTGAAAACCCCATGGGCGATCGAATGTCTACTAGTCCTCAATTGAAACAGCTTTTCTCGCTTTATTTTTTTGAACCCACAGGAATCATGGAAAGCATGTTGTACGCTTTAAAATATCAAGGAAATAAGTCTGTTGGCGTTTTCTTTGGTCGGAAGTTGGCCGCAGCTATGGCGGCTAGTTCAGCGCATTTCGATGGGATAATTGGCGTACCTCTTCACCCAAAAAGGAAGAGAAAACGCGGCTATAATCAGGTAGATATAATTGGAGAAACGGCAGCCAAGGCATTGGCCATTCCCTATTACAACCGTGCTTTAAGCCGAACAAAAAACACTCCGCCTTTATCGAAAACAAAAGGAGAGCGAGCAGAAGTTTTAGCCAATGCTTTTAGGGTAAAAGAGACCCTTCCAGCTGGGGGACATTATTTGTTACTCGATGATATTTACACCACCGGAGCGACACTTAATGCCTGTGCAAAAATACTGTTGGAAGAAGGACGTATTTCTTTGAGTATTGCTACGGTGGCCTATCGGAATTAGCAGATTTATATGTTACTTTGCAGCTATGCGGAAAACACTTGGGATTATTGCGCTTGTTCTTTGGTTGGTCTCTACCACCCACTGTGCAAAAAGGGGTACGCCCACAGGGGGAGCAAAAGACAGTATCCCTCCACGATTGGTGAATGCCAATCCCCCGCTAAACGCTGTTAATTTCGATGCAGAGCGGGTAGTGATGGTTTTTGATGAGTATGTTAAACTCAACGACATCGCCAACCAACTTATTGTTTCTCCACCCATGGAGCGCAGTGATTACCGTATTTTGCCCGAAGGAACGGTGAGTAAAAAAGTGGAAATTCGCTTTGAAAATCCACCGCGCGACAACACTACTTTTACCTTTAATTTTGGGGAAGCCATAGAAGATTACAACGAAGCCAATCCACTTCCCTTTTTCTATTACACCTTTTCCACCGGAGATTATTTGGATTCACTCACCCTCGCTGGAACGGTAAAAGACGCCTATTCCATCGACTCCTTGGAACGCATTTCCATTCACCTCTATCCCATCGATTCGACCTATACCGACTCGACTATTTTCCTACAAAAGCCCCTGTATGTGGGAAATACGCTCGACAGTATTTATTTCAAACTACAAAGTTTAGCGCCGGGGAAATATGAAATGATCGCCATAGAAGATATCGCCAAGAATTACCTTTTTGATCAAAATGTCGATAAGATTGGTTTTTTTGAAACTCCCATTGAACTGCCGCAAGATTCTTTAAAGTTTCCGGTGCTCTTCCAGGAAATCCCCAACTTTAAATGGGGGCGACCTCGTTTTGTGAACGAACATCACCTCGAGTTTGGTTACTATGGAGAATTGGGAAGTCGAACCATCAACTTTCCACCTGAATTTGAAACAGCCGGCCAAGGATTTTTCACCCGTGATCGAGAGAAAGACACCTTGCACTATTGGTTTTTACCTCAAGAAAAACTCGACTCATTGGTGGTTGGTTTGGACGAAATAGATTCGATTCGCCCGGTGACCATCAAACCTTTTCAACTCGAAAAAGACTCTTTGATTATTGAAATGCAGCCACGTAACAATGCCTACCTGCATTTCACCGACACTCTTCGCCTAAAGAGTAATCTTCCCATAGCTGAAGTAAACGAAGAATACATTCAAATTTTCGATATCGACACCCTTAACGTTCCTTTTTCCAGTTGGATTGATCCCAACAAAGATCAAGTCTATCTCGAATTTGAAAAAGTGCCCAACGACTTTTATCGCCTACAGATTTTGCCCAATGCCTTGGTCGATTTCCTCGGGGCGACCAATGACACCCTCTTTAAAAATGTGCGTACCCAAGCGATTGAAAAATACGGCACCTTGAACCTCACTATTGAACGAAGCGATGAACGCATTCCTTACTTTTTTGAACTCCTCAACGGGAAAGGAGAAACGGTTCGTAAAATCGAGCAAGTAGAGGGAGACCGCTATAGTATTCCTTTTTTACTGCCCGGAGACTATCAAATTCGTGTGGTGAAAGACCTCAACAATAACGGGAAGTGGGATACCGGGAATTATTTGAAGAAGATTCAGCCGGAAGAAGTTATTTATTTACCCGAGGCACTCAACCTTCGCGCCAATTGGGAATTGAACGAGCGAATTAGTGTAAAGTAAAACGGTCGCGATCGTTTAAGAAATTCAGTTTTTTACGGGCCAAAAGCATGGCTGCTTTATCGAGTGTGACTGTGGTGCTTCCACCTTGGTGTTCAGTAGTTGACCCAATAACTTCCCCCATGTAATCAAAAACAGTGGTATGGCCGGGATAGGTTAAATTTGAACCATCAGTGCCAATACGGTTCACTCCCACACAATAGGTCATATTTTCAATGGCGCGGGCTTTCAACAAAGCATCCCAAGCATCAATACGTTTGTGTGGCCAATTGGCGGTATAGATGAGCAAGTCATAGTCTGAGGTGTTTCTCCCCCAAACCGGGAAACGCAAATCGTAACACACCCTTAAACAAATTTTCCATCCTTTATAGTTGACCAATCCGTCATTTTTACCTGTAGCGTAGGCTTTGTCTTCGCCTGCTAGGGTAAACGTATGACGTTTGTCGTAGTACTGTATTTCCCCTGAAGGATCGACCAATAAAAAGCGGTTGTAAATGGAATCGCCTTCTTTAATAATGGTACTTCCACCAATGGCCGCCTGTTTTTTCTCTGCCCAATAGCAAAGCCATTCTACTGTTTCACCTTGCATGCTTTCGGCAAACTTTTCTGCTGCCATGGTGAAACCTGTGGTGAACATTTCGGGTAAAATAATGATGTCGGTTGTAGGGAGAGCCTCAATTTGTTCCGCGAGTTGTTGCAAATTCTTGGCTTTGTCTTCCCAAAAAAGATCTGTTTGTATTGCGCTAAGGCTGAGTTGAGATTCCATATCTTTAAATCATCAGTGTAAAGATGTAAATTTTGACCATATGAAACAGCGAATCCTTCTCTTTTTTTATGTTTTTGGCTTGTTGCTAAGCAGTCCTTTATCAGCCCAAATCGAATATTTCCCTCCTGCGAATAGCGCTTGGGAAGAACGAGAACCCACCGCTTTGGGGCTGAATGAAAAAGCCTTGACTAAGGCAGTGGACTTTGCCCTGTCTAATGAGTACAGCGGTTCGCGTGATTTACGCATTGCAATTTTAAAGGGGTTTGCTCATGAGCCTTACCATAAAATTTTAGGTCCTACCAAAAAACGAGGTGGCCCAGCTGGAATGATTCTCAAAGACGGTTATGTCGTGGCCAAATGGGGCGATACGAAACGGGTAGACATGACCTTCTCGGTCACCAAAAGCTATTTATCTACTGTTGCAGGTTTGGCGGTGGATCGGCGACTTTTTCTTAGCAGTGAAAAAGTCGCAGACTACGTTTGGGACCACACCTTCGACGGTGAGCACAACCAACAAATCGCTTGGAAAGACCTTTTAAATCAATCTTCCGACTGGTCGGGGAATTTATGGGGCGGCTATGATTGGGCCGATCGACCACCCAAAACAGGCGGCATTGATGACTGGAAATACCGAACATTACATCCCCCAGGAACCCACTATAAATACAATGACGTACGGGTAAATGTCTTGGCCTATTCCCTGCTTCAAGTGTGGCGAAAATCGCTCCCGCAAGTCTTAAAAGAAAAGGTGATGGACCCTATTGGTGCATCGAGCAGCTGGCGTTGGTATGGCTATGAAAACTCTTGGGTGAATGTAGATGGAAACTGGGTACAGTCGGTTTCAGGAGGGGGACACTCGGGCGGAGGCTTGTTTATCTCCACCGAAGATCATGCTCGTTTTGGACTCCTTTTCCTCAACCAAGGGAAATGGGAAGGGGAACAAATCATCAGTCCCGAATGGATAAAAGAAGCCACAAGCCCATCGCCTGCTAATCCAAGCTATGGCTATTTGTGGTGGCTCAATCATCCTGAAAGCTCACGTTATGTAGCAGAAGCGGGAGAGGATATGTACTATGCCGCTGGTTTTGGGGGGAACTTTATTGTCGTAATTCCCCAACACGATTTGGTCGTGGTCACCCGATGGTTGGAGCCTAAGACAATGCCGGAATTTATTCAACAACTCATGACTGCGGTAAAATGATATCCCTCTCTAATTATAAAGCCCTGATTTTTGACATGGACGGCACCTTGACCGACAACATGCATTACCACCATTTGGCGTGGA
>WTJP01000069.1:0-7708 GCA_011526275.1 Candidatus Arcticimaribacter sp.
ATGCCCAAGACTACGGAAAAGCCATGAAAGAAATGGCGGGCTGGATGCAAGAAGGGAAACTCAAAAGCCGTGAAGATGTTTATGAAGGCATCGAAAACTTCCGGGAAACCTTTCTACGCCTCTTCTCAGGAGAGAAAAACGGAAAACTCGTTTTAAAAGTCAACTAACTCGTTCTTAGTAACTTGTTTACAACTTATGGAAGGCCATCGTCTAAAAAAGGGACGATGGTCTTAATTTTGCTGTATACATCTAAAACGAGCAATATGTCTTTTGAATTATTTGTTTTACAAGTGTTTTTCCTTTCCATGGCTGGTTTAATTCTTTATATGAACCGCAACATGCTGGGAAAAAGCAGCAGCTTCTCTCTCTTTTTTAAGCGTAACAAAACCGCTTAAACCCTTCGCTACAAACCAAATATAGTACGAGCGACAATGTCCACCGCTTCTTCGTTGAGCCCCGACGCCATTTGTGGGTGGTATAGCAGGCGAATAACCTCCTTATCGTTGCGCATAAACTCGGTAATAACCGAATGATCTCGGTAAAAAATACTGGTGGGGTAATAGGGAACATCGTTGAGTAAACCCAAACCCTGGGTGATTTCTTCGCGCAATAAATGACGTTGTTCTGCTAAAGAGGTACGGTAGAGATCGACAAATACTTCGCCCTTGGTAATCTGGTGTTTCTCATTGAGACGAACAGTGACTAAACCGTCGTTTGTTTCCAAAAGTTCTCGCGTGTAAGGGAAACGCTGAGCATAATCTTCGGCTTGGCCCAAATAGACGTAGAAGTTACTGTCTATGGAGTCGTTAACACGTTCTATATAAAAGTCTGCCTCCATTAAACTGTTAATGGATTCAATAATATCGTCGAGCTCCTGCGTTAAGACCTCATGGGTTTCTCCAGCCAAATACAAGCGCATGGGGCTATTCCACTTCTTGGTTACTTTAGCCGAGGCGCCATATTCTGCCCCCAAAGCGACCTGCTTAAAAAAGTCAATTACGTTGAGTTTAACATACCGCATATTGACCCCTTCATAGCTGTAGAGTAAATCGTAATTGGTGTACTCCACATCATATGGATTCCCATTGTCTAAAGTACAGTGGGAAAAGAAAAAGAGCACGCTAAAAAGAGCGATGATGCGTTTCATTTAACCGCCAATGAGGTGCAAGTTAGTTTGTCTTTTGTTCACATAGGAAAAGCCTTCTGGGCCAAAATAACCAGCTTCTTCTAGCATTACCCTAACGTCTTTCTTCCAGGCTTCTAAATACACTTTGGTGTTCAACTCAATGGCATAGACCGTGTTTTCGTGCAGGGGCCAGTCGCCTGAACCGGGGACTCCCTCTTGGGCGTCCCACATGCCAAAAGTCGTTCCGGCAGAATGCCCATAACTCCCCAAGGGGTGGGTGTAGATTTGCGGACGATAGCCCGCTTTCTTCCCTGCTTCTAATGCAAGGGCTAGGGTTTCATTTCCTGTTCTTCCCTTTTTAAACGCTTGGGTAAATAGATCCTGTACACGGTTCCCTTCGAGCAAGGCTGCTTGCAGATAGTCGGGAGCTGCCGTTTCATTGGTTTTCAATACATAGGCCAATTCTTGACAGTCGGTATTGAGTCCAAGGTAGGTGATCCCGAAATCACAGTGGACCAGATCTCCGGGTTGAATGATATCGAATTTCGATTTTCCATCGAAGGCATAGAGATCGCTTTCCTCGTTGCGTTGTACGTCTATGGTAGGATGAAACCACGTTTTAAGCCCAAGGGCATTGACTTTTTCCCGCATCCACCATACCACATCATCGGTGGTGGTTACCCCTGGGGTAATGACTTTCGTAGAAAAGGCTTCAGCGATAATGCTATGCGTAATTTCCACCAATTGACGATAAATGGTCATCTCGGCGGGGGTTCGGGTTTCAATCCAACTCACGGCTAAAGGCGTCGCACTCACCACACGAGATTTAAGCTGTTTGGGTAGCGCCTCCATGAGCAGGTCATAATCTGTTTTGGCCAAGCCATCGGCAATGCCGTAATGTGCAGAGGTATTGATCCCAATACTACGCGGATTATTTTGACGTAAATAATCCGCTAAGGCCTTCATTTGATCGGGTTGTTCTTCTTTTTTCCAAGCAGAGGGAATCAAGCGCCCAAAAGGGTAACGGGTAATAGCAGCGCGCTTCACTTCTCCCGTTTTTGGATTTCGTGTAAACACCAAAATGGTTCGCCTACGGGCATTTAACCAAGTGGGCGGCAACATGGTTTTTACCACCGGGTCTTCATTGTACTCTCGCGTGATTAATACCCAAGCGTCTATTTGGTGGGCTTCCATCAATTGAGGTAGAAGGGTCGTAAACCGTTCCTCTTGAATGGATTCCATCACCTTTGCACGTTCTTTTAAGGGCAAAACAGCCTGCGCTTGAAGGCTTAGAACAGAAAGCAATAAAGCAAAAAAGAATACCGCTGTTCTCATTAGTCTAGGCTTGGTGGTCCGGGTAGAATTCTAGGATCATAGGTTTTGTTCACCTTGTTGTCCTTAAAGTCTTTCTTAACAGCATCCACCAATTTTGGATTTTTGTAGAGATCCGCCATGGTCATGGCCAAGGCTTTTGCTGCGTAAATCATTCCCTTGTGCCCAATCGACATCCCGGTACAGGCCACGACAGCCCATGAATGCCAAGGTCCACCTTTGGAGGCTACGGTAGCCGACATACGGATGGTTGGAACAATCTGACTCACATCGCCCACATCGGTTGAACCGCCTTGGGCGGGTAGGGTTTCACGCAGCGGGTGAACACTGCCATCTATCCCTTTTTGCGGCTTTCCTGTTTCTTTTAAAATTGTATTAGCATAAGCCACTTCCTCGTCGGTATAGGTGATTTCACCCAATGCTTCTAGGTTTTTCTGCATGGCCTCTGCCCCCGTTCGGTTGACTTGAATTTCGTAAATCCCCGAGATGAGCTTGACCTCATGGGTTGTTCCTGTCATTAAAGCGGCTCCTTCAGCAATTTTTAAGGCACGTTCATACAATACATCCACTTTTTCACGATTGTTTTCGCGCAGGCGTGTCCAGATTTGTGCAAAATCGGGAACGACATTTACCACATCACCGGCTTTTTCGATTTGATAGTGAATACGTGAAGTAGGTAAAATATGCTCGCGGTAATAATTTAAACCGGTGGTGTAGAGCTCCATGGCATCTACTGCACTTTTTCCGTTCCAAGGATCGGAGGAAGCGTGGGAAGAACTCCCGTAGAATTTTACGCGGAAATCAACCAAGGCTTTACTGCTTTGCGTTCCTGCTTCAATACTAGCGCCAGGGTGCCAGTCCATACAAACATCGAGTTGATCAAATACGCCAGCACGCGCCATCCACACCTTAGCAAAGATGGTTTCTTCAGCTGGGGTTCCGTAGAAAATAACGGTTCCTTTCAACTGCCCTTTTTCAATTTGCTCTTTAATGGCCACAGCTGCCCCTAAGCTTGCCGTTCCAAATAAATTGTGTCCACAACCGTGTCCTGCGCCGCCTTCCACACGCGCTTCACGTGTCGGCTGGCGTTTTTGTGAAATCCCTGCATTGGCATCGAACTCTCCTAGGATCCCAATGATGGGTCGCCCAGAGCCATAGCTGGCCATAAAAGCCGTGGGAATATCCGCCACATTTTCGGTTACCGTAAACCCGTTGGCACGGGCATAATCTTTTAATTGCTGAGACGATTTAAACTCTTCCAAGGAAGTTTCAGCCGCTTCCCAGATAGCATCACTGGTAGCAATCATCTGCTCCTTTTGTGCTTCGACTGAAGCTTGGATTTCTTTTTTGATTTTACTGACGCTTTGTGCGTGAAGGTGTAAGCCACTCAATAAGAATAAAGTACTTAACACAATAGAACGAAAGTTTTTCATGATTTCTGTTTTGTTGTCCCCCTAAAGTACAATTTTAAATTTTTGTACTTTGGAGTTTAAAACCAAAATTATGATGAAGATGATCCGTCGTTGTATGCCCCTATTTGTCTTACTGCTAAGTGCATTGCTACTGCAACCCGTGCAGGCACAGCGAAAAAAGAAAAAGTCAACTGCTCCTAGTTACCCAGAGGCCCTTTACTCCTCATTGGAATACCGAGAAATTGGTCCTTTCCGCGGCGGCCGATCGTCGGCTGTAACAGGGGTACCCGGACAACCCAAGCTGTTTTATTTCGGCTCAACAGGAGGCGGAGTTTGGAAAACCGAAGACGGTGGAATTACCTATAAAAACATCTCTGATGGCTATTTCGGCGGAAGTATTGGCGCTATTGCAGTAGCCAAAAGTGATCCTAATGTAATCTATGTGGGTGGTGGAGAAGTCACCGTCCGCGGAAATGTTTCCTCGGGTTACGGCATGTGGAAATCGGAAGATGCTGGGAAAAGCTGGAGTTTTGCTGGCCTTCCAAAATCGAGACATATCCCCCGCATTGTAATCGACCCACAAAATCCTGAGATTGTCTATGCAGCTGTTTTAGGTAATCTATATAAGCCAACCGATGAGCGCGGAGTCTACAAAAGTACCGATGGAGGAAAAAGCTGGAAAAAAATGCTCTTCGCCAATCGCCACGCTGGAGCGGTAGAATTGGTCATGGACCCAAGCAATCCACGTAATTTATATGCAGCTACATGGCGGGTTCAACGCACCCCTTACAGTTTGAGTAGTGGAGGTGAAGGCTCGGCCTTGTGGAAAAGTACCGACCGTGGAGAGACTTGGGAAAAAATTAGCGACCATAAAGGCTTTGCTGAAGGTACTTTAGGCATCATTGGGGTAACCGTTTCTCCAGTAAACCCAGAGCGGGTGTGGGCCATCGTTGAAAACAAAGACCAAGGAGGGGTTTATCGCTCTGACGATGCAGGAACCTCTTGGACCAAAGTAAATGAAAGCCGTGCCTTGCGCCAACGGGCTTGGTACTACACAAAAATTTATGCCGACACCCAAGACGTCAATGGCGTTTATGTAATGAATGTCGCCTATCACCACTCCACCGATGGCGGAAAAACCTTTAAAGCGCATCGCGCTCCTCACGGAGATCACCACGACCTGTGGATTGCTCCTGAAGACAACCAACGCATGATTATCGCCGACGACGGGGGAGCACAGGTTTCTTATGACGGGGGTACCACCTGGAGCACCTACCACAACCAACCCACCGCACAATTCTATCGTGTTACCACAGACAATGCTTTCCCCTATCGCATCTATGTTGCCCAGCAAGACAACTCTACCATTCGCGTGCGCCACCGCAGCTTTGGTCGTGAGATTGGGGAAGACGATTGGGAAGCAACCGCAGGAGGAGAATCGGCACATATTGCCATTGACCCCACCAACAACGATATTGTTTATGGAGGAAGCTATGGTGGTTTCTTGACCCGTGTGAATCACGAAAAAGAAAGTGTTCGCGGCATCAATGTTTGGCCCGACAACCCCATGGGCTATGGCGCAGAAGGCATGAAGTACCGTTTTCAGTGGAACTTCCCTATTATTTTTAGTCGCCACAATCCCAAGCGACTCTACACCTTTTCCAACCACGTGCATGTGACAGAAAATGAAGGCCAAAGCTGGGACATTATTAGTCCAGACTTAACCCGCAATGATCCCGAGAAATTAAAATCTTCCGGGGGACCCATTACCCAAGACAATACAGGGGTGGAATATTACTGTACCATTTTCGCCGCCGACGAATCTCCCTTGCAAGAGGGGCTTTTGTGGGTAGGAAGTGACGACGGTCTAATTCACCTCACCCGTGACGGCGGAAAAAACTGGACCAATGTTACCCCTAAAGGCATGCCCGAATGGATGATGATCAACAGTGTTGAACCCTCGCCTTTCGATGCCGGAACCTGTTATGTAGCAGGGACACGCTATAAAATGGGGGATTTCCGTCCTTACCTTTATAAAACCTCCGACTATGGGGCCACTTGGAAACAAATCAACCAAGGGATTCCCAGCGAACACTTTACACGTGTAGTGCGCACCGATCCTGCGAAAAAAGGCTTACTCTATGCCGGGACCGAAACAGGAATGTACATCTCTTTTAACGATGGAGAAAGTTGGGAAGCCTTCCAACAAAATCTCCCAATCGTTCCTATTACTGACTTGGCTGTTAAAGACAACAGCCTAATTGTGGCTACCCAAGGACGCAGTGTTTGGATGCTCGACGATCTAACCGTCTTGCACCAACTCGGTAAAAACGACAAGGATGCGGTTCTATATACCCCTAAAGACAGTTACCGCCTTTCCGGTCGTGGAGGACGCAGCTCGCTAACTGCGGGGACTAACCTGCCCAACGGAGTAATTACCCACTTTTACCTTCCCAGCTACGATGCGGAAAAAGACAGCATAGCCTTGAGTTTCCATGAAACTGACGGCACTGTAATCAAACGCTTTAGCAACCACGACAAAAAGGAAGCCTTAAAACTGAAAAAAGGAGGAAACCAATTTGTGTGGGATATGCGCTATGACGGGGCCGAGCGCTTAAAAGGAATGATCCTTTGGAGTGCTTCTTTGCGAGGGGCGAAAGCAGTGCCCGGGAGCTATACCGTAAAACTTAGCGTAAACGGAAAAGAGCAGAGCAAATCCCTCAACATCCTTCCTTCGCCATTGGCCGAGGTAACTGTTGAAGACATGCAGGCACAGTTTGACTTTGTCAACACCAACAATCAAACCCTTGATAAGGCACACAAAGCCATCAAGAAAATTCGTGCGGTAAATAAAAAGCTCAAAGAATTTCAAACCAACTTTAAAAGTGATGATGCAACCGCTGACTTACGCCAACAGGCAAAAGAGCTTAGCGAAGCCCTATCGAAGGTTGAGAAAGCCTTGTATCAAACCAAGAACCGAAGTAATCAAGACCCCTTGAACTTCCCCATTCGTTTGACCAATAAATTAGGGCACATCAACAATTTGGTGATGATAAACGACTTCCCACCCACAGCACAAGACAAGGTGGTGAGCGAACAACTCACCAAAGCCATCGACAAAGAATTGGCCACCTATGATCGCTTGATGAGTGAAGAAGTAAAGGCCTTTAATACGGCCTTTAAAGCGCTTGAACTCGACTATCTCGTAGAGTAAAACAGAAACCCCTGCCAATGCAGGGGTTTTTTAATAGGCTATTTCAAGGAGTACCTCGTTACGTCGATTGTAGAATTTATAGGGAGCATCATATGACAATAACATAGGAGAACCCACTACCTTTTTCCCGGCTGCTTTTAATGCGTTGCGGAGGGTCTGGGTATAGTTTTTAGTTTTGCTGGCATTGGCATATCCGCCAAAGCGAATGGCTGCAAAGTGACCTGCCTTGGCACGATAGACCTCAACCCCTGCTCCTCTTGGTTGGGGAGCATCTTCTTTAAAACGCGCGGGCAGAACAAATTCCATGCTTTGCCCTTGGGGAGTATTGTGCATGTACACAGGTGTGGTCATGGCAATTTTTTCATTGGCCGCATTGTTCCCCGAGATATAACGAAAGAGCGCATTGAAATTACGGTTTTCCACAGCGGCACTTTCCACCTTGACTTTCATTACCGGAGGATAATAACGGATTTCAACCGCATCGAACCGTTCGACAACTTCATACGCTTGGGTTTCATAGCCTTGGAATGCCATACAATAAAGGGAGATTAATAAAGTGAGCATTTTTTAAGGCCAAGGTAAGCAATCTTTTGCGGTGAATTTAAATGCCTTTCACTATCAATT
>WTJP01000069.1:7808-9266 GCA_011526275.1 Candidatus Arcticimaribacter sp.
TAGAAAAATTTAGGGAAAAACACCGGGGTATCTTTTTTGTATTGTTGGTAGGCAGGATCATCGCCCCATTTTTTATCGGCTCGTTCTTCCAGTAGATTAACACCACTCACTTTGTTGAGTAACCAATAGACAAATAATGGAGTGATCAAGGCCAACCATTGTGCACCTTCATAGACTGGTGCAGCGATAATGGTAATGCCTGTCCACAGTACCAATTCCCCCACATAATTGGGGTGACGCGATTGTTTCCACACGCCAATATTGATGAATTTCCCCGCGTTTTTGGGGTCTTTATTGAAATTGGTTTTTTGGGTATCGGCAACTACTTCATAGAGCCACCCCAAAAGCCACACTGCTGCCCCGATACCTAAAAAGGTCGTTTCGTTTTTGGTAGGCGAACCCAAGGCGATGAGGGCCGGGTAGGTACACATAAATACCCACAAACCTTGCAACATCCAAGTCAATAAAAAACGTGTAAAGGAGGTTTTTAAACTGTCGAAACGTCCGTCTTTTCCTACCCTTTTTACACGGGTGAACAAAAAACTACTCAGGCGAATCGCCCAAATCCCAATTAAGGCGGTCAACACCAGAGAACGAGGGTCCCAACTGCCAAATATTTCTTGGTGACGATAGGCCATAAAGGCCATGGTAGAGAGATAGGTAATCCCCCCCGTTAAGTCATAAAAATGTTCGGTTTGGGCCAAGTAGGAAGGAATAAAAACCACGACTTGAATTCCAAAAATCAAGAGTGCTGCTTCAACTAAAAGCGAATTAGCAGGGGTAGGAGTTCCCGCATAAACCAGTCCGCCAACGAAAAGGAAAATGAAGAGAATAAACACAAGGCGCAAAGCGATATTTTTCATCTTTAATTATTTTTGAATTAAGATAAGGAAATTCTGTAAACCCATGATCCGTAAAGCTGTCTCCCAAGATATTCCCCGCATCAAAAAAATAACCGAGGCCTGTGCCCGACACATGATCGCCCAAGGGATTTTTCAATGGAACGAAAACTACCCCGATTTGGCTGTTTTAACCAAAGACGTCGAAGAAGGAACCGTCTATGTCGTTGAAGCGCAAGAAAAGATTATTGGCTGTGTTATGTTCTCCATGGTGATGGACAACTTTTACAAGGATATCGCATGGCTTACCCCCAATGCAAAACAGTTGTATGTTCATCGACTGGCGGTTCACCCAGAAGAGCAAGGCAAAGGTATTGCACGTAGCTTAATGGATTATGGCGAGCAACTCGCTAGAGAAAATAAATGCTTGTCGGTGCGCCTAGACACCTTCAGTAAAAACCCTAGAAACAACCGTTTTTACAAAGCAAGGAAGTACCAACACGTGGGGGAAGTCTTTTTTGCTCAAAAGAGTCCTCATCCGTTCTACTGCTATGAGAAAGTGTTAACTTAAACGGTACACCCTACTTTCCCAAGGGGCTAAAGCTCCGTCTTCTTGCTC
>WTJP01000069.1:9366-21963 GCA_011526275.1 Candidatus Arcticimaribacter sp.
AGAGGTCTTCAAAATCTCCATAGACAAGGGTTAAATGCGCTTTGCGAAAGGCGATTATTTTACGGTAGTAGTGTAAAATGGAATTGGGATCGTTCTCTGCGGCCGCTACATTAATCGAAGGGTAATTTTCATTGACCGGAATCCAAGGTTTTCCCGCCGTAAATCCAGCTTGGGGAGTGGCATCCCACTGCATGGGTGTACGTGCATTATCGCGGCTTTGCCAATGCACGGCTTTTAAGAATTTATCCATGTCTTTGCCCGCTGCTTCGGCTGCTTTCCAAGCGTTGCGGGTTTCCACATCGTCATACGAATCAATACTATCGTGGGCAACATTGGTCATGCCAATTTCATCTCCTTGATAGACATAAGGCGTTCCCCGTAGCGTCAATAATAAAGTGGCTAAAAGCTTGGCCGACATGAGTCGGTACTCTCCATCGTTTCCAAAGCGGGAAACAATGCGAGAGAAGTCGTGATTCCCTAAAAAGATACTGTTCCAGCCGTCTGCTGCTAAGGCTTCATCCCATTGACGAAAAATGGCTTTAAAGCGGATAAAATCTAGCGGAACGGGATCGTATTTTCCTTCTGGCCCAAAATCGATGGTCAAATGATCAAAATGAAAAACCATGTTGAGTTCCTTCTCAGCTGCCGACACATAACGCGGACCGTGTTCCAAATTCACTCCAGGTCCTTCCCCAACGGTAACAATATCGTATTTAGAGAGTACCTCGCGATTCATTTCTTTTAAAAACTCGTGCACCCTTGGGCCGTTGGAATAAACCTTTTCCATTACATCAATAAAAGACATGTCTTGGGGCACATCAGCAAAGGCAAGGCGCTTAGAAATCAAAGAAATTACGTCCATACGGAAACCGTCTACTCCTTTGGCCAACCAAAAATCAACAATAGCGTAAACCTCTTGCCGCACTTTGGGATTTTCCCAGTTCAAATCGGGTTGCTTTTGGGTGTAGAGGTGGAGAAAATATTCTTCGGTAGCCTCGTTCCACTTCCACACACTCCCATTAAAAACCGATTGCCAATTGTTGGGCAATTGGTTTGGGTCATTCCCCCGCCAGATGTAATAATCGTGATAGGGGTTGTCTTTGCTTTTCTTGGCCTCTTGAAACCATTGGTGCTCGTCGGAAGAGTGGTTGACGACCAAATCCATGATTAATTTTAACCCGCGTTTACGCATGGCTGCGAGCAGGCGATCGAAACTTTCATTCCCGCCAAATTCCTCGCTTATTTTTCTATAGTCGGAAATGTCATAGCCATTATCGTCGTTCGGCGATTGATAAATGGGACACAACCACAACATGGTCACCCCCAACGATTGAATATAATCCAACTGCTCAATGATTCCTTCGATATCGCCTAAACCATTCCCGGTAGTGTCTTTATAGGAACGGGGGTAAATTTGATAGACGACCCCTTCTTTCCACCATTTTCTTTCCATCAATTCTCTTCTATTTTAAAACAAAAAACAAGCTCAATATGCAGAGGAACAAAAGTAAGGCCCAGTACTGATAGTTTTGGTACCAAGCTAAGCCTTCATTCTCTTGATTTATCAACGCTTTCTTAAATGTAAATCGCTCGATAACCTCTTGTGTTGGGGCAGGTGCGGTTTGACTGAATGCAATGAAAAGGAGTGTGGATACCCCCACCACTATACCTGCTGTTATGGTGAAGTGAACGGTCCACCAGCCCATTTGCTGGAAAACAAAAAAGGCAATGCCCAGCAAGGTCCCCAGGGCCAAGGTCATAAATGCGCCTTGCCCATTTCCGCGAGGATAAAAGACCCCCACTAAAAAGAGCACAACAATGGGAGGAACAAAGATGGTGTACATCTGTTGTAAATAGACCCAAATCCCACCAAAGTTCTCGATCATTGGCGCCCAAACTGCCGCAATTATCATCAAGACAAAAGTGGAAATACGGCCGTAATTGAGGATTTGTTTTGCACTTAAATTCGGGTTTTTAGGCTGAATAAAGTCAACGACTACAAGGGTCGAAGAAGAATTTAAAGTAGAGTCAACACTCGACATAATGGCCGAAATAAGTCCGGCTAAAACCAAGCCAACCAAACCGGTGGGCAAAGCATCCACCACTATGGTAGGGTACACCATGTCGGGGTTTTCAATTCCCTCATACAAACTAATCGCCATGGCGCCGGGAATGACCATAATAAAGAGGGGAATAAGCTTAAGGAAACCGCCCAATAATACGCCCCAACGCGCGTGTTTTAGATCTTTAGCTCCCAATACCCGCTGAACGATATATTGGTTAGTGGACCAATACCAAAAGCCCAACAGCGGCACTCCTAGGAACAATCCGGGCCAAGGCAGGGTGCTGTCCCCCAAAGGGCGATAGATGGAAAAATGTCCCTCGGGAGCTGCTGCGAGAACCGCTTCCATGGAGAAATCCATTTGCTCAAACAAGGTGTAGGTCAAAACACTACTCCCCAAAATCAAGACAATGGCTTGGAGGGTATCGGTGTAAACCACCGCTTTCAACCCACCAAAGGCGGTGTAAATTCCAGCAAAAAAAGCCAGCGCTAGGGTGGTTTGCCAAATCACGATATCGGGGAAAAAGGTTTTTAAAACGATGGCACCAGCATACAGTCCCCCTGCCGTTTCTACCAAAATGCTGGTTAAAATGGTGACTACCGAGAAAAAGACTTGAGACCGACGATCGAATCGCTGCCCCAAAAACTCGGGAATGGTGGTGATTTTCGCATTTAAATAGAGCGGGACAAAGACAAAAGCAGCAATGATGAGGGGTATCCCCGAAATCCATTCATAAACCGATTGGACAATTCCGCTAGAATAAGCAGCGCCTGTTAATCCAATGATGGTGGAACTGGAAATATTGGACGCAAATAAGGAGAATCCAATAACCCCCCAGGTTAAGGTTCTTCCGCCTAAAAACAAATCCTCACTTGAACTGGTTTGTCGGGCTACCCATAGACCCAAGCCAACTACCACAATAAAATAAAGGACAATGACCGCGAGGTCAATACTGCTTATTACTTCTTCCATCTGTCAAAATTTGTCTGAATATACGGGATTTTAAGAAATGAAATTATTGTGTTTACTTTGAGAAAAATACATTCGATGCAAACTTATCGACTCCTTGCCCTCTGCTTGCTTCTTTCCGTCTTTGCTTTTGCTCAAAACGGGAATCTCCCCAACCGCCCTAAGCTAGAAATCAAAACTTTAACAGAAGACCCTGTGATGGATGGGAATGTGATCGATGATGCCGTTTGGCAAGGCATTGCACCCATTACCGATTTGGTACAAGTTACTCCCAATTACGGAGCAGCAGTAAGTGAAGCCACGCATATTCGCCTAGGCTTTACCAATAAAATGGTTTATGTCGCCGTTGTTTGCTTCGACACTACCCCTGAAAATATTGTGGTATCGGATTCCAGACGAGATGCCGACTTGAGCGATGAAGACAGTTTCCTCTTCATTTTTGATACCTATAACGACCAGCAAAACGGTTTCCTCTTTGGTACCAATGCCGATGCCATGCAATTCGATGCGCAAATCGACAATGAAGGGGCCGGTAACTTTAACAACAACCGTCAACAAGGCGGAGTGGTTGGGGGAACCAATATCAACTGGGACGCTTCTTGGGAAGTTAAAACCCAACGGGGGGAGTACGGTTGGAGTGCAGAATTTGCCATTCCCTTGCGGTCTTTGCGTTTTGGTGCAGGAAAAAACAAAACCTGGGGCGTCAATTTTCAACGAAACATTGCCAAAAACAGCGAGGTGGCCTACTGGGCATCGCTCCCACTTGGCTTTGATATCAAACGCGTTTCGGTGGCCGGGAAAGTTTCCGGTATGGAGTTGAAAAACCCGAAAAACCTAAAAGTGATCCCCTACCTGATTGGGCAACACAGCCGCGACAAAGCCACCACGCCTACCACCAATTCTACACAAGGAGATGCCGGAGCCGACATTAAATACAGTCTAACACCGGGACTCACTTTAGACCTCACCTACAATACTGATTTTGCACAGGTTGAAGTCGACGAACAACAAATCAACCTTGACCGATTCAACCTCTTTTTCCCAGAGAAACGGGCTTTTTTCTTGGAAAATGCAGGGCAATTTACCGTAGGAAGCCCTGGGGAAGTAGACTTGTTCTTTAGCCGCCGTATTGGTATTGGTAACGATGGGGAATTAGTGCCCATTATTGGGGGTGGAAGAATATCCGGTAAAATTGGACAGACCAATGTGGGCTTACTCAACATGGTCACCGAAGCTGTGGAAGCGCAAGACATCGCGCGAAACAACTTCTCGGTTGCTCGGGTGAACCACAACTTTTCCAACAGTCGTTCTTCGCTGGGTGGAATTTTTGTTGGGAAAAACGAGCTGGGTAATGCAAGTGATGCTTACAATCGTGTTTTTGCAGTCGATGGAAAATTAGGGATTGGTAAAAAAGCAATCATCAGCGGTTTTCTCTCGAAAAGCAATAGCCCAGAAATCACGGCTGACGATCATGCCTTTCAATTAAAAGCAAATTACAACTGGGACGGCTGGCGAATAAGTGCTGGTTATACCGAGGTGGGTGAAGGCTTTAACCCAGAAGTAGGTTTCCTGATGCGCACTGCTTTTAAAAAGAATGAATTCTTGATTTTCAAGCAATGGAGAACCAAAAACCTAGGGCCTATTTTTGAAGTGCGCCCGCATGTTTCGCACTACAGCTTTCGGGATTTCGACAACCGTTTAGTGAGTAGTTTCCTCCACGTGGACAACCACTGGGTGTGGCCAAGTGGCTTTGAAATTCACACCGGAATCAACTTTAGAACGGAAGGGGTTTTCGCTCCTTTTCAATTGACCGGCGTCACGATTCCTGAGGGGGAGTACAAGCACCAAGAATTTCAATTTGTCTTACAAACCAACCCCAACAAAGCGATCAATTTTTACAACCGCAGTATTCTTGGCGGCTATTACGGGGGAAATCGAATTCAATTGGGGAATCGCATGAATGTTCGCTTGGGCGATAAATTTGTCACTGCCCTCAATGTCAACTATAACCATTTGGAATTGGAAAACGGGACCATTGAAGCTTTTGTCTCTGGCGCGCGATTGACCTACTCTTTTACTCCACAAATGTTTGTGCAAAGTTTGTTTCAATACAACAACATCACCAATATTACTTCGGTAAATGCGCGTTTTGGTTGGCTGCAAACGGCCAATGCAGGACTGTTTGTGGTGTTGAATTTAGTGCGAGACACCGACTGGAACGACCCTTTAGACAATCAGATTTTCTCCATCAAATACTCCTATCAATTTGATGTGCTCTAGAGGAGCATTAGTGGCGGAAGAATTGCTCTTCGGTAATCTTCTTGTAATTGATGTTCTGTTTGGGATCGTAAAAGAACTGAAAGGTGTGCTTCTCTCCAAAGTTGATCACCGTGCGTTCAAAATCCTCAAAGTAAAATTCTTTGGCTTTAAACTGCACATAGAAACGCGTAATGGGCATATCGACAAAGGTGTGCTCCTCTTTGGTGCGAATGTACACATGTCTTAGGTACTCGTCATACTGCCCACGAACCAAGGCGATAATGTCATGGTCCGTTTCATTGGAAATGATCAAGGTAGAGTTGGAGTTTTTGTGAATCACATCTTCGGGAAAACGATGTTCGAAAGTAGCATCACCTGTTTGCCCGCGTTGCGCAAAAACCAATACCGGAAAAAGTAAAAAAAGTAGGTGTTTCATAACAGCAAGGTAAATAATTTTAAAAATGGAAGCCTATCCCAGCTTTATTTTAACACATTTTTAGAAGCTGTTTAGCTTTCTTGTGGGAAGCGAATCCCTGCCTTTTCCCTGATTTCGTCTAGGAGAGAAATCAAATTCAAGCTATCGCGATGCGACCACAGACTGCTCTCTTTTTGGTTTTCCTTTAAACAAAAGTGTACTTCTTGAATCTCGTGTACATAGCCCAAGCCCTGCTTGGGGTGGGTCGCTGTGGTTTCCTGCCCTGCTGCGTTTAAGGTAAAAGACTCCGTTTCGTGCCAGATGGGGTGTATGGTCGCTTCACCTGTTGTGCCAAAGAGTTTGGCTTCCATTTTTAGCGGATGTGCCAAACCGCTATACAACTGTGCTTGAGCTTGAGGATAATGGAAAATGATACTGGTTTGAATCTCGGTGCCTTGTGCATTAAAGTGAGCCTTTGCGATGATTTCTTCGGGCATTCCCAAAAAGAAGTAAGCGAGAAAAACAGGATAAATCCCGATGTCTAAAAGCGAACCGCCACCTAAAGCCGTATTTAAAATTCTTCCATCGGGATCTTCGTCCAATCGCGCCATGGAAAAGGAGGCTTGAATGTGGCGCAAATCGCCTATTTTCTCATCTTCTACCTCTATTTTGAGGGCTCTTAAAGCCGGGTTAAAACGCGACCAAAGTGCTTCCATAAAGAAGACATTATTCCCCTGCGCCAATGCAATCATTTCCTTTACTTCTCGCGCATTAATTCCCAAGGGTTTTTCACAAAGAACCGCCTTTCCTGCGGCTAGAGCTGCACAACTGTGGGCGTGATGATCGGTGTGGACTCCGGCAATGTAAATAACCTCAACCTTTTCGTCTTGATAGAGAGAAGAGTAATCGCCATAGGCGACAGTTGCTCCATGTGTTTGGGCGAAGGCAAGGGCACGTTCTTTAGATGAAGAGGCAACAGCGGTTAATTCAGCAGAAGAAACCAAGGCTAAATCGCGGGCAAATTTATGGGCTATTTTTCCCAATCCTAAAATGCCCCAGTGTATTTTATTTGTCATAAAGCAGGGGTATGATTTGAATCTTATCCGAAGATACAAAACCTTTGGTCGATTAATTAAATTACAATTCAATTGGGCAGAAAGGAAAAAAAATGTAGCTTGAAAAAAATTGTTAGCTACACTATTATGGAAACGAAAACGGCCTATCCTCACTTGTTAGAACCCCTCGATTTGGGCTTCACCACCCTAAAGAACCGCGTCTTGATGGGTTCCATGCACACCATGTTGGAAGATATAGACGGAGGAATCCCTCGCTTAGCCGCCTTTTATGCCGAACGTGCCAAAGGGCAGGTGGGACTCATTGTAACAGGAGGCGTTGCCCCCAGCAAACAAGGTCTCGCAATTCCAGTGGGACACCCTTTGGATAATAAAGAAGAAGCAGAAAAACACAAAGAAATCACTCAAGCTGTACATGACGAAGGCGGGAAAATTTGCATGCAAATTCTACATGTTGGTCGTTACGGTTATACTCCCGAAAATGTTTCAGCCAGTAATACCAAAGCACCCATTAGTCCTTTCCCCGCGCGAGAATTGAGCGGAGAAGAAGTGGAACAAACCATTGAAGACTATGTCAACTGTGCTAAACTAGCGCAATACGCCAACTATGACGGAGTAGAAGTAATGGGATCAGAGGGCTACCTCATCAATCAATTCATCGCTAAAAAAACCAATTTACGCACCGATGAATGGGGTGGTTCTTATGAAAACAGAATCAAATTCCCACTTGAAATCATTCGTCGTACCCGTGCTGCGGTTGGAGAAAATTTTATCATAATTTATCGTCTTTCGATGCTTGACCTAGTGGAAGGTGGAAGCACTTGGGAAGAAGTAGTACAACTGGCCAAGGCCATTGAAGCGGCTGGTGCTACCATCATCAATACCGGAATTGGTTGGCACGAATCGCGCGTTCCCACCATTGGAACCATAGTCCCCAAAGCTGGCTTTGCTTGGGTGACCAAGAAAATGATGGGGGAAGTCAACATTCCTTTGGTGACCACCAACCGCATTAACATGCCCGATGTAGCCGAGCAGGTTTTGGCAGAAGGCAATGCCGACATGGTTTCCATGGCGCGTCCTTTCTTGGCCGATCCGGAATTGGTACTAAAATCCATCGAAGGCCGTCCAGAAGAAATCAATACCTGTATTGCGTGTAACCAAGCTTGCCTTGACCACACCTTTACCATGCAAGTTTCCTCTTGTATTGTAAATCCACGGGCTTGCCACGAAACTATTTTAATTCACGAACCCACCAACAACAAGAAAAAAATTGCCGTGGTTGGCGCTGGACCAGCTGGACTAGAAGCCGCTACAGTAGCCGCTAAACGTGGACATGAAGTCGAACTATTTGAAGAAAAAGCAGAAATAGGCGGCCAATTCAACATGGCGAAAGTGATTCCGGGGAAGGAAGAGTACGCCCAAACCATTCGCTATTACGACAGCATGCTGAAAAAATATGGGGTGGATGTTCACTTAAACACCCGCGCTGAAGAGGCCGACCTCATCGCTGGAGGCTATGATGAAATTATCCTCGCTACCGGAGTAAGTCCACGTTCGCTGGACGTAGAAGGAATTGACCACCCAAAGGTGATGGACTATGCCGATGTCTTGTACCACAAAAAGCCCGTTGGGGAGAAAGTCGCCATTATTGGGGCAGGAGGAATTGGTTTCGATATGGCCGAATATCTAGCGCACGACATGGCGCATGAATCGGTGAGCATGAACACTGAAAACTACATGAAAGAATGGGGAGTTGACATGAGCTATGCCAAAGGCGGCGCGCTAGCCGATGCTCCACAACCGCTTGCTTCCCCAAGAGAAATTTATTTACTGAAACGCTCTAAAGGTAAACACGGCAAAAACCTCGGAAAAACCACAGGTTGGATTCACCGCTCGAGTTTGAGCATGAAGGACGTCAATATGTTGGCAGAGGTGAGCTATGAAAAAATAGACGATCAAGGGCTTCACATTCGCGTGGGAGAGGAACCGCAACTCTTAGCCGTTGACCATGTAGTGGTTTGCGCAGGACAAGTTTCCCTAAAAGAACTCGAAGAAGGTTTAAAAAGCGCAGGGCAAAATGTTCATTTGATTGGTGGAGCGAATATCGCTGCTCAACTCGATGCAAAAATGGCCATAAAAGAGGCCAGTGAGCTGGCCGCTAAATTGTAATTCATCCTTAACCGCCTTCGGGCGGTTTTTTTATATTCTTGGGTAGTGGCTTTTGGTGATTGCGGTAGTGCGCCCCCCGGTGTGCTTTATCCCTAGAGGCTCAAAAAGCATAATCCACGTTTCTTCTTCAGCGCGTGGGCGATGCTCGACCCCTTTGGGCACAACCAATAGCTCGCCCGGTAACAATTCAACCGACTTGTCTCGAAAATCAATGGTGAGTTTCCCTTTGATCACGTGAAAGAGTTCATCTTCTTCCTCGTGGGCGTGCCACACAAAATCGCCTTCTACTTTGGCCAATAAAACTTGCTGCCCATTGAGTTCAGCGATGAGATGAGGGCTCCACTTCTCTTCAAAGGCTTGGTACTTCTCCTCAAGGTTGATTGCTTTCATGCTTTCTTAATTCAGATTTAAACGAAGGTAATTTTTTTTCTAACGAGCCTTGGCTCCACTTGTCGTTGTTTCTACTGATTTATTGTACATTTAAAATAAAAAAAATGCGACTCTCTGAAATCGATTCAAAAGAAATCCAACCCGGTTTACACGGGAAAATGGTGCACGGGAAACAATTGACTTGGGCCTTTTGGGAAGTCGAACAAGGAGCGGGTGTCCCGGAACACCACCATCCACACGAACAAATTATGCATGTGGTGGAAGGAGCGTTTGAATTTACCCTCGACGGAGAAACGAAAGTGTATACAAGTGGCGATGTTGTGGTCATTCCTTCCAACGTACCGCATGCGGGAACAGCACTCACCCCCTGTAAATTAATGGATGTATTTAGTCCGGCACGTGAAGACTACAAGTAGATGGAGATAAACTTAAATGGAAAAAACGCCCTTGTTGGGGGCAGCAGTAAAGGCATTGGTCGTGCCATTGCCCAACGATTAGCTGCTTCGGGCGCCCAGGTGACCTTGATGGCCAGCAGTGCGCAACGACTTGAATCGGTCTTGGCCGAATTGGATACCCAAAAGGGGCAAAAGCATCAGGCTTTGGTGGTTGATTTTAACGATTTCCCTGCCTTTGAAACAAAAATGAAAAGCTATTTTTCGACCAATACCGTCGATATATTGGTGAACAACACCCAAGGACCCCCAGCCGGAGGAGCTTTGGAAAAAACCATCGACGACTATCAAGCCGCCTTTGATTTATTGTTTAAATGTGCGGTGGCTACCACTGCGCTTGCACTGCCGCATATGCAAGCGCAACAATGGGGACGCATCATCAACGTGGCCTCCATTTCGGTGCGGGAACCTTTAAATTATTTGGCACTCTCCAATAGCCTGCGCGCAGCTTTGGTGACTTGGGCCAAAAGCCTTTCGCTCGATATTGCCAAAGACCATATTACCATCAACAACACCTTAACGGGCTATTTCGATACCGAGCGTATTGCCCAACTCAACAGCCAAAAAGCAGAAAAAATGGGGATTCCTACAGAGGAAGTCCGTGCCGCCATGGAAGCACAAGTCCCCATGCAGCGCATTGGCCGCCCAGAAGAATACGCCAATTTGGTTTGCTTTCTCGCTTCCCATCAAGCCAGTTATATTACCGGAACCAATATCCCCATCGACGGGGGCCTTTTAAAATCTTTTTAACCTAAGCATGAAAAAGTACATTTTCCTCTTCCCTTTATTCTTTTTAACCGCCGCTTTACAACTCAAGGCGCAAGAGCGACAAGACAATGTGTGGAAAGCTGTTTTTATGGATTATAGTTTGTCCAACAGCAGCACCCTTCGATTAGAAACCCATGTTAGAACGCGACAATTTTTAGCGGAAAATGATCAGTACTTGGTCCGTCCATCAGTTAGCTTTAAGGTGGGTAAATTCGCTGCTGTGGCTGCCGGTTATACTTTTTTATCGACCAACACGCCAATCGATCGCACTTTAGAGAACAACCTTTGGCAGCAATTCAATTTCTCTATTCCAGTAAAACGCAGTAGCTACTTTGGGTGGATCCGCCTTGAGCAACGCTGGCAATCAAAAAATAACGTTCAAAATTACGGTGCACGCATTCGTTTCCGCACCGGCTTTCAATTCCCCATCACTGCTGAAGGAGCAAGTTTCTCCCCGAAATTGGTGGTATTTAACGAAGTTTTCCTAAAAATCAAGACGGGCTTTCCCTATGAATTCAACCAAAATTGGACCTTCTTTGGCTTTCAAAACAAGCTGGGCAACCAATTGCGTTTATTGACCGGTTTTCAACGCATTACCGTAGATAAGGGAGCAGGGTATTTGCATAAAAACGTGTGGTCGTCTATCTTGTTTTACCGACTATAAAAAGAAAAAATGCTACAGCAAACCATTGACCGCGTAGGGCAACTGCTACAGGAACACCTTGAAGCGAGTAAGGCGGGAAATACGCCTGCCTTGAACCAACAAGCACCAGAAACCATAGCCCAAGACTTGCAGCTCAAAGAGCGCTTAAAAAACGGTTTTCAAGGGGAGGAAGATCTACTGTCTTTTGTTCAGCACTACTTGACCCACACCAACCATTTGAGCAACCCGCATTATATGGGGCATCAAGTGGCCGTACCTCAAGACCTTTCTGGGATTCCGGAATTGATTCATGGCACCATTAACAACCCCAGTTCGCTTTACGAAATGGGCCCAGCGGGGGGAACCTGTGAAGGATTTATGATCAATTGGATGCTGGAAAAGATAGGATGGTTGAACGGACGCGATCCTTATGATTTCCACTTTTCTCCAGGGCAAGCCAGCGGGATTTTAACCCATGGAGGCTCGGTAGCCAATTTAACTGCCCTAGCTGCCGCAAGAGCGGCCATTGCACCTGATGCTTGGACCGAAGGGAATCCGAGCGATTTGGTGGTCATTGGAGCAGCCTCTGCCCACTACTCCATCGCCCGTGCCCTCTCTATTTTGGGCTTAGGGAAAAAAGCCTTTTACCCTGTAGCGGTCGATGAAAATGAAGTGCTCATCATCGAAGACCTCCCCAAAGTCTATGCGAAAGCCTTGGCCGATGGGAAACGGGTGATGTGTGTTGTTGCCAATGCTTGCGCAACTTCAACCGGACTCTTTGACCCCTTAGATGCCATGGGCGACTTTTGCCAAGAACAGCAGTTGTGGTTTCATGTCGATGGCGCCCACGGTGCAGCAGCACTCGCAGGGCCAAAGAGTAAGGCCCTCGTCAAAGGAATCGAAAAAGCCAATTCGGTGATTTGGGATGCCCATAAAATGATGCGGGTTCCCGCCTTGTGTACCGCAGTTCTTTTCCGGGATTTCACCTATCAAGCCGCCGCTTTTCAACAAAAAGGATCCTATGTGTTCCACGATACCGAAGTGGTAGGAATCGACTCCATGCCCTACACGGTTGAGTGCACCAAATCGGCTTTGGGAACAAAGTTGTTTTGGACCTTTGCACTGGAAGGCGAAGAAAAAATAGGCGCCTTTATCGACCAAAGCTTTCAATTGGCCAAAGATTTTCACGCCCTGCTGGCAGAAGAAGATGATTTTTCTACCCCCTATTTTCCGCAGAGCAATATCTTGTGTTTCCATTACGATAAGTTCAGCGAAGAGGACGATTTTCAAAAGCGCTTGCGCTATGCTATTATCAATGAAAAACGCTTTTACATTACCTCCTGCGAAATGAATGGCCGACGTTATTTAAGGGTCGTTTTACTCCACCCCGATACTA
>WTJP01000069.1:22063-23157 GCA_011526275.1 Candidatus Arcticimaribacter sp.
TGCGAAATGAATGGCCGACGTTATTTAAGGGTCGTTTTACTCCACCCCGATACTACGATTAGTCACCTAAAAGGCTTGATTGAGGAAGTAAAACGAGTAGCTAAAATGATAGTTACTCCTGCGTAATCGGGATTTTATTGGCCAAGACCAAAATCATGGCTACAATGGGATAGATGGCCATGGCTGTATGCAAATAAAACGTAATATCTGGTGCTGGAGAAGTGTAGGGTACCAAGACACCAATCATATTGATTAAAGCCAAACAACTGAAGATCTTTACTGCGGCTGATTTGGCCAGCTTCCCACCGTCATAGGGCAGTTTATTCGGCACCGACAAGATGGCTTGAATTAAGAACAAAATCGCGAACAAAAGGTGAGAAAAACTTTGAATCTCGAGGTATTGATTGATTTCTGCGGCAAAGACAGAAAGCCCGTAAAGGAAGTAACCCAAATTGAAAAAAATACGGTTGCGACGAACCACCCCAAAGGTGGTTAACAACACAAAAAAGACAACAACTAAAATTTCTGGATGCATCATAATTCACTACTTGTGCCCCCAAATTAAGCATTTCTCGTCATAGTTGGCTGTGTAATTCAAGCTTTTAACGGCTTTAATTCATGTGGATGTGTTTTATTCGTATCTTAAATGAACTATTCTATTGATATGAAAACATATACGCTACTTCTTTCGGCTTTCTTTCTCTTGGCATGCAGCAAACAAGAACCCGAAAGCCCAATGCCCACACCCCAAGCGCCTGTTAGCTACACCATCACTATCTCGGCTGGAGCAGGAGGTAGTGTGAGTAGTTCAGGAGGCAACTATGAAGCAGGTACGCAACTCAACATAACAGCCACACCCGATGGGGATTATGTGTTTAGTGGTTGGTCCAATGGCGCAACGGCTAATCCACTCTCCATAACGGTAGAAAGCGACCTTAGCTTAACGGCCAATTTTGAGAAGAAAACCTATGCTTTAAGTGTATTTACAGCTGGGGAAGGAACCGTAGCCGAAACTATTGTTAGCGCTGGAAAATTACCCACAGACTATACTTCTGGTACAGTTGTTCGCTTAAGCGCAACAGCAAACGAAAACT